>CALESY010000043.1 GCA_937919945.1 uncultured Chitinophagaceae bacterium
GTTCTTGTAGAATCAGGCTGCCGATAAGTCCGCTTGCACCGATGATTGTATACTTGGGCATGTATTGATTGAATTACGACTTGAAGATAAGCCATCACTCGGTGTGTTTTCGCTTCAATGCAACGCTCTGCACGGCATTGATAAGGTAAGTACCCACTTGTGTATTGGCTTCACTATTCTTTTTACCTGATGTGACTTCAAATATCAATGGAGAAAGTATTCGTTCACTGATGCATCCAGCGTATGCTGTAATAAGGCTAAGTGCTCTTTGATGGGTGCTAAATTGATAAAATTACCGATGACCTTCCCTCGCTTATATAGTATAAATGTATTGTTCAGTGCAGGATTGATGTTGTTCAGGTATACCTCCGATGCGCTGTCTGCAAAAGATGGTACTACTGTTAAAGCTACTTGCCGCAAGCCAAGCTTTTTGCCCAAGTTTTCCAGCAAGGCAATTCTTTCCTTAATGGGATAGCTGCTATCTCCATGAACCAGATAGACTTTCAGGTAAGATTGCCTTTTAATGCTTTCGGCTTCCAGCAATAATAGCCATTCGCGCAAAGCCGTGGTATCTGTTTGTCTGGAAAGACAATACAGAATACCATGGTACCATCCATATTTACAAACAGGGCAGGTATAGGTGCCTTTATCCGGGCCCCATGCATGGTAAGGAATAAAGGAAAAAACAGTTTCGCCCGGCTGCATTCCTGATTGTATTTCTTGCTTTCTATTCTGAGGATGATTTGGAATATGCAAACCAAGTATCACATCCCTTTCACCTACTTTATAAGTACCTGCATCCAATAGTTTCACAATGCCACTGCCACAGCGATTCTCCATCTTCCTTCGATATTGGGTATTCACCAACACATCGTCATCAAAAACAATATCATCAATATAATATTCCGGTATCGCGTTCGGTTCTTTCACCGTCATATGTATATGGGCAGGCGCATCCATTGTGGGATAGACCCCGGGACGTATGGTGTAAATTGCATATTTCCCGTAACAATCTGTTTTTACCCAACCACGGATATAGCCATGGGTTTGTCCGGCTGCATTAGGTGTCATGCTCTTCGGTATTTCAGGCCTGTGTATATACTTGCCTGAGGTATTGGTTTGATAATAATACAACAATACATCTGGCACAGGGGTTTTGCCATCGGCAGCATAGACTGTACCTGTAATACAAATTCTTTGTCCTGCTTCCTTCCATGCGGCACTGGTATCAGTAGCATCAATATACCTGGGCATACCTGCATATGTGAAAGCACTATTTTCAAAAGCACCGCCTATTTTTGGTTTGTTTGCCGGTTGTCCGGAGCAAGCGGTTAAGCATAGGACAGAAATAAGCCAGCAACTAATTGATTGCATACATTCATAATTTCGTACAAAAATCTATGTACGAAGTGGCATAAGCCAAGTAAAACAATTTGAGCTGAGTGAAAAATCAGTTATCCTGAGTAATGCCCAATTGCAATTTGAGTGCTTTGGCGTAATTGCGGCTCATTCTTACCTGCATACCATTACTCAGCTGAAGGTCATAATCACCATTTTGGCGGGAAGTATAGCTGCTGACAGCTACTGCCTGCACAATACAGGATTTGTGAATCCGTACAAAATCCGGCTCACTGAAGAGATTCATCTGCATGTCTTTCAGCGTAGCATTGTATAAATACTTTTTAGTTGCAGTATAGATGCTTACATAAGGCGAGCTGGATTGAATGCAAAGAATGGCGGATACAGGAAGAGCAATTTTTGTATGCGCATGATCCGATACCCAGATGGTATCAGTTTTCGACAGAGAAGCGGCATCGCTTGTGTGTTGACTTTTTTTTCTGCCTGATTTTATCTGAGAAATGATTAAAGGGATGCTGTATACAAACAACGCTTTGATGCCGTAAGCCGTTATCCCGAATTGCAGGGTTTGGGTATACGCAAATCTGTGCTCCATAGTTATAGCAGATAAGAGCCAGATCCAAATGGGGTAAAACAGTAAGTGGATAATAGACAGCAGCAGAACTTGTACAATATTGCTCATTAGTTTCCAGTTAGCCATATATTTCCATTGGTAATATAGAAGCGGGATAGCCAGCAACCAGAATGTGCTGAAGAGAAAAGATTCAGAAAAATAAAAACCAGTCGACTGAAACAGGGCATATAAATAATCCGCACCAATATTCAAGGCAATAAGGAGGAGCACAGCCGCTACAACAACAGAATACAATTTTTGAAAAGAGTGGACAAGCATTTTCTGCATAACCGAATATAGTACAATAGTGCGAGCTGGTTATTGGATGAATGATTGAAAATCTCAGTGTAAAATCTGTTAATTTATTTTCCGTTTTAACTCAACTCTTTGTACCGCATTGATGAGGTAAGTACCCACTTGTGCATTGGCATCACTGTTCTTTTTGCCGGATATGACTTCAAATAGCAATTGTCCGTTCTTTAATTCGTAACTGCTTGTTAGCAGTATGCCCTGCACTTCAAATACACTGTAGAGTTTGTTACCTGCCTGTCGCATGGGGATGGTGATGTTTTGTCCTTCATCTACCACATAAATACTTGGTTCCTGCTGGCGCAGGATATAATCCTTGGTCATGGGCAGTTTCTCAGAGAGATAATCAGTCTTCCATGTCCAGCTGGTTTTATCAATGGGCTTTACTGTATGCTGAACGCGCACACTATCGCGCAGCTGTCCACCACCATAGATATACATCGTGCCTTCCCAAACGCCTATACATTGTTCCGGGAAAGTATTCTGTGCTTGCAACT
>CALESY010000044.1 GCA_937919945.1 uncultured Chitinophagaceae bacterium
GGGTATTCAACCGTTGGGGCCAGGAAGTATACAACGGCAACAAAGGCTGGGATGGTACATGGCGTGGTGTGGTACAGGAGTCAGGTACATACACTTACCTGATACGTGTGGCCTACCCTGATGGCGAAGTAGAAACCTACAAAGGTGATGTGACACTTGTGAGATAAGAAATATCAATTTCAATATAAATAATAAAGCCTGCTTAATAGCAGGCTTTATTATTTATGTTCACTATGTTCACAGCATCTTCTGCATATGAAACCCTAGTATTCTATACCCTTGCGATATCCAAAAGCGAACACCTTTATGGTTTTGTACATAGCAGTTTAACTCTGAAGCAACACAACCTTTACTACGTGCATAATCGTGTATCCATAGCATCATTTGTTCGCCTATTTTTTTATCCCTGTATTCTGGTAGTACCATTACGTTGTCCGGTTCTATATGTTTGCCAACATAGTGTTTGTATAGCGTCCATACACCCGTTACGCCAATCAGCTTGTCATTATCATATACTCCCACACATTCATAGTTATGCCGGCACATCTCATTTAACCGTTCGGTTAGCAATTCTATATTGAGTCTGCTATCATTTAAAGCGTATAGAAATGGCAGTATGGTATGTATTTCTTCATGTGGTATTATTCGAATATCGTACATCTTAAAATTGTTAGTAGCCTGAAATTAAGAAATTACCCGTACCTCACTATTCAATTTGCGTGCAAGACAATTGGCTCCATTGCGCATTACTGCGGCATGATTATACTGAAATATAGGACGTAAGATAAAAGCAAAAATATTCATCCACCATTTGGTAGTAATTACTTGCCAATGGCATTGTACATCTATTTCCTCTCCAGTTTGTTGAAATGTCCACGCACCTGTACCTACCAGTTCTCCACTAGCATAACCCTTTAGTAGTTTCAGGTCTGTGCGTTCTGTCAACTGTATATTAAATGATAAGGTGTATAGCATAGGGCTACGCATTTTGTAGCTACGAATGCTGCCAATACCTCTTGTGTCTCCTTTCCGGGTTTCAACTACACTCTCTACGCCGTACCACCATTCAGGCCATTTTTCAGAGTCATATATCAGTTGCCATACATCATCAATAGGAGCTTTTATTCTCCAATGGCTTAGAAAGGAGTATTGTTGAGGCATAAAATTGTGTATTTGCCATAAAAATACGAGGTTTAGTTAAGATAGGATTTTCATTGATAATCAGCAGTTTACGACTTGTTTGTTAACCGCCCGTTAACCGCTTGCTAAGCTGGGGTTAACCAAGCCTGTTTTTTTGGCAATAGGGTG
>CALESY010000045.1 GCA_937919945.1 uncultured Chitinophagaceae bacterium
ATTTCTTTTCAATGGTTTCGGCTTCTTTTATAATGGCACTGTAGGTAGCTATCCATCCACATATCAGCCAGTCAGAAAAATAGCGGATGGGCATACTGTATGCCAACCAGTCTGTATAGCTATGGTCTTGATTTCGGAAGATGAGCTTTAGTGCCATCCATGTTATGAAACCAGCTGCCGTTGCAAAGAAACTACCTATCAGCAAGGCGTATATTGTAACACCAACACGGGTAGGGTAGGCATTTACAACCAATAGCATACCCCATATACACAAAGCCAACACCAGCATATTGATTGAGCTATCAAGCATAGCAATGTCAATGCCCAAGCCTTCATAATAATGCAGATAGCCTGCTTCGAGGCTCCAGATTATTACGGCAAGCAGTGGCAGCAGCCAGCGCAGGTGTTTGTAGATTAATGCCAATTATCTGCTTTTTTATTTTGCATTGTTTCGGGTTCAGTCCACAATGGCGATGCAATGGGTTCTACTTCCTTAACAGCAGAAAACAACAGGCTACCATGTGTGGTGTTTACTTCCTGTATGTCTTTTACTGCTATCAGTTCCCATGCTACTGTGCGCCCATGACGGTCAACAAAAGTAGTTTCTTCTTCTTTGGCTACTACACGTGCCTGAAAAAGTGCATCGCGCATATCTGTACCGAAGACGAGCCTCCATTGTTCTTCGTACTGTTCTGTACTGATGCCATCGCATTTAATCCTGTAAATAATTTGTGCTGAATAGGCTTTCATAAATTGTCAGATAGATATTAAAGCACCCTGAAAGTTCAGGGCGCTGATAGATAATTAGTATGATTTTATTTCGATGCTGCCGAAACTGCAAGTGCCTTTCAGTACTAACACTTTCTTTTCTTCGGCTGTACTTGTATTCATGCGCATGGCACGGCGGTCTTCTACACTGCCTAGTGTTGGCTGCACTTCGTTCTGGATTTCCCAGTGAGATGGTACAATCAATTCTACACCACCGAAAGATACCCTGCAGTTCAGCACCATAGGCCCTCTGGCATCTGCATTTACCATATTCACCTCTACACCGCCGAAAGTTGCATTAATATTACCGCCCTTAAAGTCTTTAGATGTTACTATTTCTTTCCTGCCTGCAAATGTTACGTCTATATTCAGTTGGTTTTCGTTGGTGGTAACAACCTGTAAGTTGTCCATACAATTCGGATTTTTCTTACGACTGTTCAATACCATAACTATACCGCCTATTATTAATGCAAGTGGCAGTATCAGGCTAGATGAACGGGTATCGCCAATGGTAAACTCAGGAATCAGGTGCGCACCACCTATCAGTGTTAGTATCCACCACGCATGGCCCGAAAAGCGTTTCTTAACACCTATCAGCAGGCCAACAGCTACCAGTACTACTGGCCATATTGTTTGCCAGTCAAACTCAAAGCCTGTTATCTTTTTAGTAAATAGAAAAACACCAATCAGTGCAATGCTCACCCCAAACCAAACCTTATCGCCACTATTGCGTGGGCGGCGATACCTTGGCTGCTTCCAATTATCTATATTATGTCTCATATCACTTCACCTGTTTTATAATGTAAAAGTATATGTCCAACACAATGGATAAAAGTGTGAATAGGCTAAGAAAGCCAGCCTGTCGGTAAACGGGGGAATACTGTCGGTAAAAGATTAGGGGCTAATTTACTGTAGCCTATCCGGCTGCCAGTTCAGCTTGGTAAATACGAATTTGCGCAGCACAAAGTATTGCCATACAATACTCTTGCGGTATATACCGCTTTGGTTGCGATGGGTTATGAGTTGCTTGGCTTCTTTGCGGCGTTGCAGCCATTTGCCAAGGCTACCATAAAAGTGAAAGTGTGCTTTGATAATGGTAAAAGTTCCATTGGGTTTACCTGCAAAAAGCATCTGTAGACCGGCAATACCGTCTAAAATCAACCTGAGAGGAAAAAGCCAGAGCAATTTGCGGCTGCTTTCGTTTTTGGTAAGTAGTATCAAGCTGTTGCGGAAATTGTAATACAGCTTTTGAGGGCTGCCATAGCTGATGACACTGCCACCTACATGGTATACGGTAGATTGGCCTATATAGCCTATTTTATATCCCATATTCTTCAATCTCCAGCACAGGTCAACCTCTTCCATGTGCGCATACAGGTCGTGGTCTAGGCCACCTGCTTTGTGGTAAAGCTCGGCACGTACCATAAAACAACCGCCTGATGCCCAGAATACTTCTATATCGTCGTTGTACTGACCGTTATCTTTTTCCAGCGTATTAAAAACCCTGCCCCTGCAAAACAGGTAGCCTAAGTTGTCCATAAAACCGCCACCGGCTCCTGCGTACTCAAAATATTCCCTATCTCGCCAATAGCGTATTTTGGGTTGGCAAGCCGCAAGCCCAGTATAGCGTTGCATAGCTTGTAAGAGTGGTGGATACCAACCTTTTGTAACCTCAAAATCAGAACTGAGCAGTATATAGTATTTCGCTTCTATCTGCTTTAAAGCCTCTGCATAGCCATTAGAAAAGCCTCTGTTGATGCCAATCTGCAAAGTCTTTACGGTAGGGAATTGCTCTTGCAGGTACGTATATGTATCGTCTGTTGATGCATTGTCAACTACAATCACCTCGTAACCTGTATGGGCCTCTTCTACAATGAGGGGTAAAAACTGCTCATGCCACTTCTTGCCATTATAGCTGAGTATGACGACGGCGGTATCATGCTGGCAAACTATCATTACGGAAAGCTACAACTATTTGTACTTGGGGTCGTACAAAGAGCTTTCAGGAGCTTCAACATCTTTATTGCTCTTATACTTGTGCTCATACAGGTTGTAGCAACCAGCCCAAGAGAAGATAAATATGCCGAAGAAAAACAGCAGGAATAAAAAGCGCGATTTAGACGGTTTACTTAATTCAATGTCTGCAGGATTGTCTAAATCTACGTGTGCGTCGTGAGTATGTTCCTGGTTGTGTTGCATTTTGAAAAGAAAATAAATTTTCGCTGACAAAAATAATAGTTATTCGTTCAAAATCATAATATTTTTACCTTGATTTCGTTTTTTGAAAGCCGTCATGCGCCAATATTTTAACTGGAAAACATATCTTATAATAATTGCTATGTGTATAGTGGGCGCATCCTTATACTATACAAACAGACTGGCGGCTAAACTGGCAGAAGAAGAAAGGAAAAATATTGAGCAGTTGGTAGAGGGTTTGAAGATATTGAGAACTACCGAAGACCCTATGGCACTGCAACTGGCGGGTATGCTTGTTGACCAGAACAAAACAATCCCCCTCATATTAACCGACGAAACAAGTCTTATTAGCCCCGACGGTTTTATAAATTTCGATACGGTAAAGGCAAAAGATACAGCCTATTTAGCAGGGCAGCTACGCGAACTGAAAGAGTTGCATCAACCTATAGTGTTTGAATACCCTGGTGGTAGGCAGTATGTCTATTATGGTGAGTCGCATTTGTTGAGACAGTTACGTTATTATCCCTATGTGCAGCTAACTATCATTTTTCTTTTTCTGGTTATTGTATTGATAGCACTTACATCGGCACACCGTTCTTTGCAAAACCAAGTGTGGGTGGGGCTTTCAAAAGAAACAGCACACCAGTTGGGTACTCCATTAAGTTCTATGGAAGGTTGGCTCGAACTACTTAAAGATACAGACGGAAATAATGAAGCAGTAACCGAAATGCAAAAAGATGTGGATAGGCTGAAGCTGATTGCAGATCGCTTCAGCAAAGTAGGTAGCGCGCCACAACTTGAGGAGGAAGATTTAATAATAAGGCTGCAAGCGATGGTTGATTATATGCAAAAACGGGCGCCTAGTAAAGTGTCTATCAGCTTACAAAGCAATACTAATGAAATACCTGTAAACATTAGCGGACCCTTGTTTGATTGGGTGATTGAAAACCTGATGCGCAATGCATTGGATGCAATGGACGGTAAAGGCCGGATTGAAGTGAGAGTACAGGACAATAAGCAACAAATAATTGTTGATGTTAGCGATACGGGCAAAGGAATACCCAAACATCAATTGAATAAAGTTTTCGTGCCCGGGTTTACAACAAAGAAAAGGGGGTGGGGGCTAGGCCTGTCATTATCCAAAAGAATTGTAGAAAAGTACCATCATGGTTCGTTGTTCGTAAAACAATCGGAAGTAGGGAAAGGTACTACGTTCCGTATTCTGTTGAGGAGATGATATTTTTTCAGGGTTACATTTTTCAATATTGAGTTTTACGTTTACATTTGCAGTCCTTAAAAGCGGAGGTGGCGAAACTGGTAGACGCACTACTTTGAGGTGGTAGCGGGGTAACAGCCGTGGGAGTTCGAATCTCCTCTTCCGCACTAAAGGAGACAAACAGGCATCATCCCCTGTTTGTCTTTTTTCATTATCGCCTGTATTGTCTGACAGATCAGCGATTAGCTCAAAAATGACATTCACCCTGTCGGTTCGAAGTACGCCTGTTTTCTTGTCAAACACGATTCCATCAGGAAATACCAGTTTTTGCAATTTTTCTTTATGTTCAATATCCGCTGAATTCCATTCAGTAGCGAGGTTTATAGAAATATCCAAAGCCTTTTCGAGAACAGCAGTTGGGTTCGAAACCTTATTTTCTGTTTTAGATAATTGTGAAGCTATTTCTTGATGCTGAGTCATGAATTTAGAACGGAATTTCTCATAAGTCTCTTTCGACATTTCCTTATTAATAAAATAGCTTTCCTCTATACTTTCGAGTTTTTCCTCAAGTGCAGCTAACTGTTTTTTATACTCTTTTTCCAGTTGAATACGCTCCTTATTAATATCCATCCAAACAGATTCCATCATAGCAAGTAAAGGCGCTTTCAGTTCAGTACGAATACAATATTGTTCCATCAATCCGATAAACTGCTTATGCAACCTGATAGCACTTTGGTTGCATTTACAACCCTTGGTTCTGCATTTATAATACCATAACCCCTTTGCTTTAACGATATAGCCGGTAAAAGGTTGGTTACAATCACTGCACCGAATGAATACCTTTAAAGGAACTTCATCCTGTAATTTCTTATGAGGCACCCCGTATCCGGGGTTATCACGATGTATCTCATTGACCTGTAAAAACAGTGCTTTGGAAACCAATATCTCATGTGTACCCTCCACAAGCTGTCCTTCCAGCATACTATGGCTTAGCAAACCACAATAAAAAGGGTTCTTGAATATTTTGGTAAGATGCTGCTTGTTCAGCTTTATTCCCAAACTGCGTAACCGTTCCAGAATAGCCTCATTTTTCATACCCTCACTTTTCCAGACAAACGCTTTTTTAATCTTTTTGCCAACACTATTGATGACTATTTTCCGTACGCCATTTGTTTTGACAATATCATAACCAATAGGAGGCTTAGCAACCCAAATCCCACGTTTAAACTTCTCTTTCATCCCTGCAATAGAACGTTGTTTCCTAAGTTCATTGTCATAGTGAGAGAACAGGAACTGAATATTTTGTTGGAAAATACCACTAGGATTAGAAGTATCTGTAGGCTGTGAAACTGCAAAGATTTCAACCCCGTATTTGATTCTTAATTCTTCAGCCAGTTTAATAGCAGCACCACCTGTACGGCTGAAACGGTCTAGCATATAAACAAGGATATGGGTTATTTTACCCTTGTTCTTTTTAATAAAATCCAGCATACGCTGAAATTCTTTACGTCCATCCGTTTTAGCACTTTCATAAGTACCCCCAAAATATTCCAGGATTTGTATGTCACCTCTCAAAGCATGTTCTTCAATAGCTTTTCGCTGAAAATCCAGGGATAAATTGGTATCAGCCTGTTCCTTACTGGATACCCTTGTATATACAACAGCTACTTTGGCTCCTCCATTATTAAGCGTATTTTTTCCCTGTTTTGCAAAATTTGCAAAACCTGACAATGTGTTCATAAGTATTTGTTTTTTGTAGTTATTGTAAATGTACAAATAATTGATAATCAATGATTTATATGTTTTCAGGCGTATTGTTTAACAGTATTTTAGCAAGGGTTGTAAGGCTGTTGATAACCTCAATGGCCTGCTCATCATTATAGTGGGAACACCCCTTAAAAGAACGTAGCCAATCCGGGGTATATCCGGATTGGCTACTGTCAGTAATAGAAGGGTTGTTTGGTGTCTGCATAGAATTGGAGTGATTTTGTAATGTGGAATTTGATATCTCCGTTCGGTATTCCATCTGTATATCCTTGTTGACTGATAGGTAGCAGGTAAATGGTTTGAAGTATGAAAACAAAAGATTCTTTCCAGATAACGACTAAACCCTATCATGACAGATGAATATTCCTGATAGTTGAAGGTGTAAGTTATTTAGCTGGCATTTCTTCCCAATACTCATCTATATAGTCATGAATCTTATGGATGATAGGACGCTCAGATTTATCGTATGTAATATTCAGTGTAACGGACGGTTCTGCATTGTTTGAAGCAATAATTTCATGCTGCAGGTCATTGTCGATGATCAAGTCAGCGATAACAGGGAGTACTGCAAGTGGCACTTTGATTGTTCTATTCATAGGTTGAAAATTGTTCGTGATTTTTTGTAGATGAAAGCGATATACATGCTTACACAATCATAGGAATGCTTGAAGCATAATAAGCCATGTTATGGCTCTCCTAATAATTCAACAATCACACTAACATCTGATTTAAGCAGATAGCGTTTTCTGTGTATGCTTTCCAGGAACTTTTTGTGGCAAGTGTGCAACTTAAGCCATCGCCTGAAATTCTGTGCAGCATTATCAGCAGAGCTGTCCGGGAAATACATCTGTGCCAGTTCTTTGCGTGAATACGATTTTAGTTCAAAATGAGAGGTTGCATTGTTCGTTGTGTTTTGCGGTAGCATAGTATGTCCTTTTAGAGTATTCGGTAACTACTTATTCCTGCAGTAAGGTCAAAAGGCGGATGTTGATGTCTGAAGACCTGAAATGATGCAGGAAAAAGTAATTGAGGAAACAAACTTAGAACCAATCAAAATAATGTTGAAGCTCTTTGCTACTCTATGTTAGGCAATGACGCCCTTTAACATAATTTTAGAAAACCGATGTGCAAAAAAATCCTTCTAATATATTATACAAACTAACCGTTGATAGTTGCTATCTGATATTTTTGCCGAAACACCTATCATGTTTGAGTTGAGATCATATTCACGCAAAGAACTGGCACAGATGTATTTCCCGGATAACACACCCAAAGCAGCTAGTCAAAATTTCAGAAGGTTATTGAAAGAGAAGCCTGTTGGTTCTGCATTACTACAATTGTTATCATACCGCAAATATTTTACAGAGGTGGAAGTGAGGAGAATTACAGCTTTATTGGGGGAGCCATAAACGTTTATGAAGCTTTAGTAAGGCTCAAAATTACATGCTGTAATGAAACCATTACAGATTTGGGATGGTTTGATACGGGAATGCCCGTTAAAATGTGTAGAATACAGGTATCCGTTACAGCAGCCGTTGGCTTTTGTAATGCAAACCATTACAAATATGACCCTTTGGGTTGGCTTGTTACAAATATCCATGTTACTTAGTAAGCTAAAGAGCCCTAACCAAGGCAACGCGTGTAATAGTTGCAGAACTATTCTCAAGATTACATTGGTTGTAATGAGAGTGCAATCTAAAAGCTGTCTGAAATACGGATTGCTATTTGAAATCGGGTTCGTTTTTTCAAATAATCAGGCTGCCCATGTCATTCAGTTGTTGCATTAATGCCCTGGGCAAATTAAATTGACCTATTTACAGGTTGAATTTGTCAGCATCTATATACAATAAGGTTAGGATGCCTGCATTTGATACGCCAACTAACGTCAGAAAAGCAATAACGATACCTATCAAGTATGTACTGAGAATCGTATCGTTATTGAAACTCCCCTCAATACCTTTATCCATTACAAAAGAGGGGCAAATTATTGCATGTGCTATAATAGTGATCTTTTCAGAGAGTAGCAACCCAACAGGTTGTTTGAATGATTGAGCTTATCGAAACGAAAAATGCAAACTGGAATACCCGTAATGCTGTGTGGTATCAGATACATTAATCTGTTAGTTGTAAAACACAAATGCCGCTTATTAAAAGCGGCATTTGTGTTGATTGAATATTATTTCTTAGGTATTCTGGCTTGAGCAATTTGTGTACTGAAGTTTTTGCCGGCTTTAAATTTAGGGACTTTGGTTGCTTTGATTTTAATGATAGCTCCGGTTTGCGGGTTACGGCCATTACGTGCGGCACGTTGCGAAACGGTAAAGTTGCCAAAGCCTGCCAACGATATGGTATCCCCTTTTTTTAATGCACCAATCACTGCATTGGTAAACGAGTCTAGTATATTACCTGCCTGTACTTTGGTAATGCCGACGTTTTTCGCAATCTGATCTATTAATGCTGCTTTATTCATAAGATAAATGATTAGAGTGAAATAATTGTTTTTAAAAATGTTTAATGCTCATGTAGGCTATTATCAATGATATTTTGCAATTAATGGCTGCACCATGTGGTATTACTATTATCCTCTAGTTGCAAATATTAACTGAAAATCAATCAAATGCTATAGTTGCTGAAAATAGAAATATAATTTGTGCTTATTAAAACCAATAAATATGTAAACAACAAATTTCTCTAAAATGGCAGCAGAATGCCTTGGTACAATGGTATTGGTACTCATGGGCTGTGGGAGTGCAGTCATCGCAGGTGTAGATGGTATAACAGGTGTGGGATTGCTGGGAATATCCTTTGCATTCGGATTATCGGTAGTAGCGATGGCTTATGCCATTGGCCATATCTCCGGATGCCATATTAACCCAGCCATATCTATTTCCATGGTAGTAGCAGGCAGGATGAAATTTTCAGAAGCAATGATGTACATTATAGCTCAGATAGCAGGTGCAGTATTAGGAGCAAGCATATTATATCTGATAGCATCGGGTAAAGCAGGCTATGAACTTTCTGTAAACGGATTAGGTCAGAATGGGTTTGAAGAATATTCACCCGGGAAGTATTCGATGCTGTCGGGTTTCCTGGCTGAAACAGTCTTTACATTTATCTTTTTATTGGTAATACTAGGTTCAACGTCCACTAAAAATATTCACAGTGGTTTTGCTGGTATAGCAATCGGTTTAAGCTTGGTGTTGATTCATATTGTAGGTATACCTGTAACAGGCGTATCAGTAAATCCTGCAAGGAGTATCGGACCTGCTCTGATAGCCGGTAGTGCAGCCTTAAGTCAGGTTTGGTTGTTTGTGCTGGCACCGATACTGGGCGGCACATTGAGTGCCATTGTTTGGAAATTTTTATTAGAGAAAAAATAAATGACAGTCAGATGCTACTTGAGATTAGATAGCTTGTTTAAGTTCCCGATATGTACAGTATTGTAAAATGCAAGAGAGGTATGCATAGCGCATACCTCTCTCATTACCCCCAATTGTTTGTTCTGTTTGATAAGTGTATATCAGTATGTATTACACTAAATCCCACTAAGCTACTATACAAAACAAAGGATTCAATTCCAGGTTGATTGCTATAACAGCTTAATTAGCTGCAAGTTATCTTAATTTTGTGATTAAATTATTTGTTTTTTCATGTTTATGTATTTGACAATTATTGTATGTACAACAAAGTATTAATATGTAATACATGAAAAATCACTGTTAGTTTATCTGTTAATAGCATGTTAACCGAATGCAAATAAGGGGTTAACCTGTGCTTTTTTGTTGGCAATACCTTGTGTATGGTTGCATCTTTGCTTTATCAAACGAAAACAAATAATTTAAACAAAACGAATTTATATGAAAAAGGTAATAGCAATCATCGCACTGGCAGTAACAGGTTTTTCAGCAAAAGCACAAGTTGCATCTACAGCTACTCAGACAATAAACCTGAACCTGAGCAACGCTATTGAACTGACATTCACAGGTAACAACTCTGCCACAGGTGCAGCAGTAAACCTGGCTTTCAACACCGTGAATGACTATGCAAATGGTGTAGCCTCATCTGCACAACAATTAAAAGTACGTTCGAATAAAAAATTCGGAGTAACCGTAAAAACAAACGCAGCTAATTTTTCTTATACCGGTTCTACTACTCCTGCTCCTGTAATGCCGGTATCCGGTGTTCTGGCACTGAAAGTAAGTGCAAATGCAACAGGCGGTACAATCGCGAGCCCGTTTAGTGCATCAGCTTATAACGGTTTATCATCTACAGCAGCCAACCTGATAACAAATGCTAATAATGGTGGCAATCAAACTTTTAGTGTGATGTACAATGCTACTCCGGGTTTTGCTTACCCTGCGGGTACTTACACAGTAGATGTAGTGTACACTGCTACACAGCTTTAACAACAGACTTGATTGATGAATTACTCATAAAGAAGCGAGGGGGGCAACTCCTCGCTTTTTGCATAATTATAATTTTTACAAAATACCTTGTTGGAAAATAACAAAACGCTTTCCGATTGAAATTGTGAGCCGTAATAGTAGTTATAAACAAGACGTTCGTATAGAGATGATATTACTGGAGAAACTAGTGAATAACGATTGCGTATAAGGACTGGCAAGTAAATGTCTTTTATTGCTGAAATAATCAAAGACAAGGGGTATAATATCAATTTTTTCTGTTCTTGAAAATCAGTTTCCCGTATCTGTAAATGCTGATGTAGTTTGTCCACTTTCTTTGTCATAAAAATGTCCTGTCATGACAAAGAAACCTGATTTTCACATTGGATTGTCTATATATTGTTTTATTCGAAGTAGGTGCCTGTTAGCTACAATATTAGTATTTATCGGAACCATATCATGCAATAATATTACTAACAGCACGTCCGCACTAAAAGGTAAAAAGATTGGTGTATTGTTGGTTAATCATGGTTCCCGTTCCGAAAGCTGGAGAAAAACATTATTAAACCTGGAATCAAGCATACGCGATACTGTTTTAAAAATAGATAGTGTACATGCTATTACAACTGCGTTTATGGAATACAATGAACCTTCAATTGCCACCCGGCTAAAGGAGTTCGATAAGCAAGGATTTACAGATATCATCATTGTTCCGGTATTCCTGACTGTCAGCCCACATTCTTTTGATGATATACCTACCATAATCGGTCAAAAGAATGATCCGAAATCTGCAGAATTGTTGAAACAAGAGAAGATAGAACGTTATACCCCTCAAGCCCGCGTACATATTACCCCATTACTTGATTTTTCAGATGTATTGCAAAAAAATGTTCTCAGAAGAGTTAAAAGTATTTCAAAAAATGCCTTGGATGAAGGGTTGGTTATGATTGCTTATGGTGATGAAACCTACACCAAAGAGTGGAATGAGCTGCTAAATACAGTTGGAAATTATGTAAGTAAGGAAACAGGCATAACCCAATATTCTTTCGGCTGGTGCGGACATATTGTACACTACAATTCAGATGCAACGATGGTAGCTATTAATAAAGTGTTAGAAAATAAGAAAGATGTAATTGTTATCCCCGTGTTGGTAGCTGTAGATGAAATGTTTCAGATAAAGATAATAGGTGATGGGATTTCAAAAATTAAAGATCACAAAAATAGGGTTATTTATAAACCTGATGCGATATTACCGGACAAAAATATAGAACATTGGGCTATCAATGTGATTGCTCAACAAGTGTATAGTATAACCAGCAAATAATACACCTAATGTCTTCTCTAATGAAGCGTGTTCGGCGAATATCTATAGCAGTACATCGTGATTTGGGCTATTTTTTTACAGGACTAATTGTGATTTATTGCTTATCAGGAATAGCTCTTAATCATATTGAAGAATGGAACCCTGACTTTATTATTGATAAAAAAACAATCAGGTTTTCAGGAAGCTATGAAGTGAAAAAAATAAATGATGAACAAGTAAAAGGATTTAGCTCATTGGTAGGAGAGGGGCAGTACAAAATTTATGATTACCCTACTGCTGACCAACTAAAGATATACTACGAAAATGCTACACTCCATCTTAATTTTTCAACCCGGGAGGCTGTTTACGAAAAGATATCACGAAGGCCTGTGTTCTACCAGTTTGATATTTTACATAAAAACGGGATTAAAGGATGGAGATATGTCGCTGATATATTTGCAGCAATATTGATTATCATCAGTATTAGTGGTCTGTTGATATTGAAAGGGAAAAAAGGCTTAACAGGCAGGGGGAAGTGGCTCTTAATAGCAGGACTGTTTCCGCCGATTGTAGCTATAATTATTAGCTTATTTATTGTTTAACGAAAACTTGTAATTTAAGCATATGAGTGTTGCTACCCGCTATATGTTACCCCAGCATTAGGTGTCTCATATAATTCAATTTTCTTCAGAACAGGCACCACGGCCTTAATGTTATGCCACAGCCAAATGGCTAATAATTCACAAGTTGGATTTTGCAGTCCCGGAATATCATTCAGTGTTTTATGGTCTATAATATTCAGTATCTTGCTGACATGCAGTTTCAGTTCAGAAAAATCCATGATCCAACCTAAAGCAGTATCTAATTCTCCTTCAATAAATAATTTTAATCTATAGGTATGGCCATGCATGTTGCTGCATTTATGTCCTTCCGGTACATTTGGCAGAAAGTGTGCTGAGTCAAAAGTGAATTCCCTGAATGCGACCATGATGTAGATAAAAATTATTGTTGTTCTATATGCTATTTTTAAAAAGTTTTTTGCCAGTCAATTTTACGCCTGATGCCATTTTTTGTATGTGAGAATTTTGTGGTATCGAAAATAATAATAAATATTTGGCCAGGTATAACTAATGCCAAAGGGAAACGCTTGTAATAGGCTTTTTTCGCTATCTCACTTATTTTGTTATTCGTAGTAACCTTACCGTTAAATTGTACGCCTGTATTATCAATCCCATTTGGAGCGGCTTGATACATTGTACCTGCAATAGGTGTATCGTCTTGCATCTGCTGACTATGTAATGATGCTTTTGATGATTTAAATATGATACCTTCTGTACCTGGTATAACAGCATACAGACAATTAAAGCAATATGGTAACCCATTATTTACATAACAAATCGTCGCAACCTTGGTTGTGCACAGAAAATCCAATATTTCCTTTTGCATTTTCATATATCGTGAGGTAAAATTATTACAGCTGTTTACGTTTCTTTCTCAACAAGGCATTTTTATAATATTCCATTTCCAAATTGGTTTCAGGCTTCACGTTTGGAACTTCAACAGGGTTGGCTTTCTTATCCAGTGCTACAAAAATGAAGTATGCCTCACAAACCGGTTTTATTTCACCACTCAAAACAGCCCTTGATGAAGCATGAACATAGACTTCCAATGAACTACTAAAGGCCCTGGTTACTTTAGCGTAAATCGTTATTATGTCTCCGATTTTGGCAGGATATTTAAATTCCACATTATCAATAGATGCGGTAACAGCTATTCGTTCTGCATGTGTTTGTGCACATATTGCAGAAGCAGTGTCCATCCATTGCATAATTCTCCCTCCTTGCAACATCCCCATAGGATTAGCATCATTCGGATAAACCACCTCAGTCATGATTGTTTCCGACATAGAAGGTGTCTTCGTATGTTGATTCTTAAGCTTCAGCATTGTTTCAAACAATAACTGTAAAATTGGGCTAATTTTTTTTTACAGGATATGATGTTTGTCATAGTATCTGTACCTAGCACGATATATGCCTAAAAGAATTGATAGTAAACTGATATAAATCATATATCCATAAAATAAACTGGCTGATTTTTGTGCAGTATTGCTCAAGATTATTAAACACATGTCAGCGTTACATAAGTTTCATATACCAGTATTGGGAATTGGTTATTCAATTGATACACCTGTAAAAGTAGCCAGATATGGCATATCCTCCGTTATCTCCATTATGGATGATGAGTTAGTAGAGAAAATGCGGAAGCACTATTGCAATGAAATAAACGAAATCTACATTCCGATTGCAGTATCGGAAGTAGATTATAGGGCAAAGCGTATAACTGCATACTTAAACCTGATTGATAAAATAATAGCTGCCCAGATTTCAGGATTAAAGCATCTGCCTTTTGATGAAGATGGTGATATCGTTAAATACTTCGACTTATTGCCGGATTATGCACCGCTAAAACGTAAGTATCATGTAATGAAGCAGCATGAACCTGGAGAAGCTAAAACTGCGTTGGAAAATGAATTGCGAAGTATAATTCAACCCGGATCGATTGATGTTAATATTATGGCTAAGGTTGATAGAATTAATAGCAATACTGACGGTGAACTATTGCCTGTAGAATACTCTGATGCTTTATCCGCATTAAGGGGTTATGCAAACAGTGAACTTAAGTCATCGATAGTGTTCTCTGCTGGTTATAACCCTCGTTTGTATAGTTACATTGAGACCTTCAAAGACTTTTTCCCTGATGAAAATGGTTGTCTGAAAAAACGAATAATACTGAAGGTAAGTGATTATCGATCAGCCCTTGTGCAAGGCAAAATATTGGCAAAGAAAGGACTTTGGGTGTCTGAATTCAGAATTGAATCAGGGTTAAATTGTGGAGGTCATGCATTTGCGACAGATGGATTCTTACTTGGCCCGATTCTGGAGGAATTTAAAAACAAAAGAAATGAATTGACTTCGGAAATATACGCATTATGCCATGCTGCCCATATGGATAAAGGGATACAGTCATTCAAAGAACAACCAAGTATTAAAATTACTGTACAAGGAGGAATTGGAACTGCAGCTGAGAATGACTTTCTATTTGAATATTTTATGGTAGATAGTACAGGCTGGGGAAGTCCTTTTTTACTTGTTCCGGAAGTGACAAATGTTGACGATTATACATTAGCCCAACTAGTAGCGGCCAAAAAAGAAGATTATTATCTAAGTCATGCATCTCCATTGGGTGTACCATTTAATAATTTCAGAAATAGCTCTGCAGAAACTCAACGGAAAGAACGGATAAATAAGAACCGGCCCGGAAGTCCTTGTTATAAAAAATACCTTATTTCAAATACTGAATTTACAGAAATGCCCATTTGTACAGCCTCCCGACAGTATCAGGAATTAAAGATTAAGCAGCTCAAAGAAAAAAATCTTCCTGCAGAATTATTACAAAGCATGTTGGACGATGTAACCGAGAAAGATTGCCTTTGTGAAGGTTTAAGCACCCCGGTGTTACTAAAAGATGGGCTACCGCTATCACATAAACTTTCGGCAGTCACCATTTGTCCTGGTCCAAACCTTGCCTATTTTTCAGGTGTCTTTTCATTATCCCAAATGGTAAACCATATTTATGGAAAAATTAACCTGTTGAATTCATTAAGGCGTCCCAATATGTTTATTAATGAATTGAACCAGTATATCAATTATCTGAAGAGCGAGGTGCAAAAGATTGATATTACACCTAAACAAACAAAATACTACCAGGTATTTAAGGCAAATTTGATTAATGGGATTGATTATTATAAACAGTTGATACCTAATATGAAACAGGAAGCTGAGAATTACATTGCATCTATGAAAGAGGATTTGAGGACTGCATTAGAGTCGCTCAATAAATTGGAAATCCCAAGTTTAGTAAAGTGATATTCGGTAATGACAGTCATCATTTATCAATGAAATATTAGCTGTATACATTGCATAAAAGCAGTATGTTATGAGTAAGTTACCGGTTCTGTTATTATTCGTCTCCATGTTCTTTGGATGTACTCATCGGAATAATAATACGGATACATTATCGCCTGGAACGTTACAAATCACCATAAGCCATAGTGTAGATGGTCAACAATTAATATGGGACAGTATTATGTACAAAAACGATGCGGGGAATAGATATGGTATTAGTAAACTCCAGTATTACATAAGCAATGTCCGATTATATAATAATATGAGAGTAGTTCATCATTATGACAGTGTATACTATATAGACGCAAAGTATCAATATTCTTCCGTTGTATCCATTTCCGGAGTATCAGCCGGAGCGTATGATTCGGTAGCACTTACAATAGGGTTATTGCCATTCCGAAATAAGTCATATAGTCTGCCGGCAACAATTGAGAATACTGGTATGAATTGGCCAGATGTGATGGGCGGGGGGTATCATTTTTTGAAATTAGAGGGGCATTGGTTAGATACTGCTATTGTTAATGGTTTTGCATTGCATGTGGGGAAGTCTGGTTTTCATTGTGAAGCAGGTTTCCCCTGCCATCTTGAGGTAAAGTCAACGCAAATTACAAACCTAAGTATCGGCATGAATATTAATGAATGGTTTAGAACACCGTCAATATACAATTTTAGTACTGATGGCGTTTATAGCATGGGTGATGAACTCATGATGCGTAAGATTATTACGAATGGCCAAGACGTATTCTCTGAAATGAATTGAACTACTTAAACTAATTTATTTCATCCAAAAGTTCCTTGGTCGTAATATGGTTAGGATGATTGATGAGTTATCCTTTCGCAAGATGATTTAAAATAGCACTGATTAATTTAAACTCCAACTCAGTATCAATATTGATGTTTGGTTCAGTAAGTTTCCATAAACCATCTTCGGTAGTAGCGATATCGACTACCATATCAATATCGGATGATTGTATTGATACTCTATAAAATGTACGCCCTGTTTTTAACAGTATCCTATGGAAATCACAATAGTATATACGCTGATTAGCGGCAATCCCCTTAAAAAACTCGAATCTTATATGCTCTGAATATTCTTCCATGCCTGGTTATCTTGATGCAAAGTATGGTTATGATTTGCCCTTGAGGAAGTAAGTGTCTACGAAAAATGTCATGTATTTGTAATTGATACTGTATCGATAAGCTGTCTTGATACAGCATCAATATTTTCTTTCCCAAGTATGTAAACCAGTTTTCCCGATTTTGAAAATTTAGTGTCACAATAATGTCTTCTTTTGTCATTAAAATGTAATTACTAAAATGAAAATGAGGCTATTAAGTGCAATTTTATTATTGATTGGAGCTCTACAATCTGGTGCACAAACAACAATGGGCAAGGAGCAAATTGAGAAAATGTGCGGTTGTTTTTCTGTGAACTTCAAATACGCTGAAACCTTTTCACCTGAACCGTATTACAAATACCACGAGCGTGAAGATATGAATGCAGTGGAATTAGCATTGCCAATTGAAAAAACAGACACCAAGATTGTTATTCAACATTTGTTGGTAATCAATGACACTATCATTATCAAGCACTGGCGAGAAGAATGGGTATATGAAGCAACCTCATTTTATCAATACATGGGTAATCGCATCTGGAACAAGAAAAGTCTTGAGCCTGCGGCAACTAAAAATAAATGGACCCAAACAGTATGGGAAGTCAGTGATGAACCTCGTTACCAAGGTGTGAGTTCATGGGTTGAAAACGATGGCAAGATATTCTGGGAAAGTACTGCTGATGCCCCTCTTCCACGAAGAGAATACACAGTAAGGAATGACTATAATGTATTGAAACGAAGGAACCGAATACTAATTACCGGCGAGGGTTATCAGCATGAACAAGACAATGATAAAATCCAACGTGCAGATGGTAAGGATAAACTAATAGCACAAGAGAAAGGTTACAATACCTATTATCGTATGGATGATAGTGAATGTGCAGTAGCTCGTGAATGGTGGAAAAAAAATGAACCATTCTGGTCAGTTGTGCGTACGCAATGGCAGCAGGTAATCAATACCTCACCAACCGTTAGTTTGAAATGGAAAGTAGAAGATAAAATGCTTCATGAACATTTTGATCAGCTCTGGAAAGAATGGCGTAAAGTAAAAATGAGTACTAATGAAACTGAAGAAAGAGTAAAACAAGTAATGGCAAAGTTCATGTAAGTTGTTTTTATCGATAAGGTGTATAAGGTGGCTTTTGCCACCTTATTTTTTTCCCGTTTCTATAAACCTAATTCATCAGCCGACTGTAGTTTTGCGAAGTATTTCAATTCTTGCTCCCACGCTCAGTGACACATGAGTATAATAGGTGTCAATAACTTGGTTTTCTATCGATGAGTGAGATAGTAAACAAAGAAAGTTTATTCAAATTAGTTGCAGTTTAAAATGTCCTATGCTTATATTTTATATAGTGCATGGAAAGGAAGTGGTGTGCTGAAACCTGTTGCCGGTAATGGTTGGTAGGGAGCAAGACTTATCTGACATCCGGCTCAGGTTTAGCCATCACACCATCAGGAAGCGTTTAATAAAAATTAATCTTATAAAAAATGAAAAAACAACTACTTACGGCATTATTGCTTTTGGCGGGTGCAGGTGTGAAAGCTCAAACAAATGATAGTGTGTTACTAACTACAGGCTATGCTAACCAAGTTTGGTATAGTCTTGAAAATGATGAGCAAGCTACAGCTCCTAAAAATAACTGGGACTTAGCATTTGATATGAAGGCTATTACATCATCTATACATATTAATACAGTAGCAGGTATTAATCTATGGGCCTATCCGAAGTCGAATGCATCCGGCTGGGCCAGTGTCGATACCAATGGTTTGGGTACATGGGTGAAAAGGTATAATTCAGATACTTCATGGTCACTGGGTGCTATGGGAAATTATGCCAATCCAAGTGATCCGACGGATTTGGATTGGGGTAAGTATGATGTTTCAACACATATTGTTACAGGTGATTCCATCTATATACTGAAACTTCAGAACGGCGACTACAAAAAACTAATTATTGAATCATTATCAAGTGGCACATTTACATTTAAGTATGCCAATCTGGATGGTAGCGGACTGCAAAATGCAACAATCGTAAAATCAAATTTCCCTGGCAAAAACTTCGCGTACTACTCATTGCAAAACAATATGGCATTGCCTCCTACAAGAGAGCCGGATGCAGATAAATGGGATTTGATATTTACACAGTATACTGCATTTATTCCGCAAGCCTATACCGTAACCGGTGTGCTGCATAACAGAGGTGTTCGAGTAGCAGAGGTGAATAATCTATCTGATAAAAATACCTACAAGAATTATGGTGCACATACCATGGAGTCTGCGATCAATATTATTGGTTATGACTGGAAAAGCTATACTGGTAGCGGGTACAAATTGAAAGATTCGACCGCATACTTTGTAAAAGCAGTGGACGGGTCTATCTGGAAAATGATATTTACGGGTTTTGCAAGTACAGACGGGAAATCTGTATTCTCAAAAGAAAAATTACTAAGTGTAGGTATATCGGGAATAAATGTACCAGTAGCTAGTATGGCAATATACCCTAACCCAGCTCCCGCAAGTCATGTAAACATAGTTTATAATGTAGAGCAATCATTAGAGAGCGTTGTTATGACAGTTCAAAACATACATGGAGCAATAATATACACTGTTCAGCTTGATGGTAGTATAGGTTTACATCAATATGATTTTAATCAACCACTTGCTACAGGTACCTATGTAGTAGCCATTCGCACAAAAGAAGGTAATATGGTTCAAAAATTAGTAGTTCAATAAAAGCTGTATTAAATATGTTCCTCATTATCAAATGAAATGAGGAACATATTTTAAGGTACGAAATAATGTGTCAGTTCAAATCAATACTCAACACAGAGGACGGTTATATAGTTAGGTGCAATCATTGTAAATATTTCAATATAGGCTTCGGTACAAATGTACTATCAATGACGTTCGATCAGTTTTTTGATTTTAGTCAAACGATTGATGAGTATTATGAAATCCATAAATATACGGATTGTCCGCATCGAAAAATTATTCAGATACCAACCATTGTCCGCTCAATAATTCTACTGTATAGTTTTAACGAATTGGCTAAGCTTAAGGAAATGTTAGGCACTGCCAGAGATGTGATAACAAAAGATAAACTGTTTGTTTTTAATGATAATTAGCATGAAATATTTAATACTTACTTCAGTATTTACTCTCAGCTTTATGTCTGTATATGCAGGGAATAAAAACAAAGAAGCCAATACTATAATTTCTACATCAGATTCATTAGCTGACAATAGCATGGTTGGTAGTGGAATGCAGGAAGTTGTAGTAACAGGGCAGTATGCTCCAATTAGTGCGGATAGGGCAACTCATAAAATACGCATTATTGGAAGAGAGAAAATAGATGCGATGAATGCACAGAATCTGAAAGATATACTTTGCAATGAAATGAACATCCGCCTCTCCCAGGATAATATACTTGGGAGCAGTATGAGCTTGCAGGGAGTTTCCGGCGAGAATGTTAAGATTTTAATAGACGGCGTACCCGTTATTGGCAGGCAGAATGGAAATATTGATCTATCTCAGATAAATCTGAATACGATTGAGCGTATTGAAATTGTAGAAGGGCCCATGTCAGTGAATTTTGGCACAAATGCATTGGCAGGTACAATCAACTTAATCACGAAGAAAACACTTAAAAACACGTTTGAAGCCGGTGCTACTGTTTATTATGAAACCATAGGTACATATAATACCAATGCAAGGCTTGGGTATAATGATAAACACAATACGATATTGATTTCCGGTGGCAGGAATTATTTTGACGGATGGAATCCTGATGAATTAGTTTCCTTAAGTACAAAGCCTGTTGTTGCTGATAAAAACCGTTATCAACAATGGAAGCCCAAGCAACAGTACTTTACGGACCTACAGTATGTGTACAGGATAAAAAACACCGTGTTGAATTATAAAAGTGGTTATTTCACGGAACAGATTACCAACAAAGGAATGCCCAGGGCTCCATATGGTGAAAATGCAATTGACGATTATTATAGAACAAGCCGCACCGATAATGCCGTGTACGTAAATACACAACTGAAGGCAGGCAAGAGCATAAATGCATTTGTTGCATACAATGACTATAAAAGAATAAAAAATGCATACTATCGGGATTTGACAAATTTAAGCAGCGAACTGACTGCCGGGTTTGGAGATCAGGATACGTCAAGGTTTACGCTTCTAAATTCAAGAGGCAGTTTTAACAGTACTAACGATAAAAACAGCATCAACTATCAAATTGGCTATGATATTAGTTTTGAGCAAGCTTTCGGAGTACGTATTAAAGATGGCAATCAACGTATTGAGGACTACGCTGTTTTCACTACAGCAGAAATGCATGTGCTAAGAAAACTTACTTTCAGGCCGGGTATAAGGTTGGCATACAATACAAAGTATAAAGCCCCTATCATACCTTCTGTCAACATGAAATACAAATTTTCAAACCTGTTAACATTTAGAGCTTCCTATGCAAAAGGCTTCCGTTCACCTACATTGAAGGAGTTGTATTTCTACTTCGTGGATATTAATCATAATATACAAGGGAATGAGTCGCTGAAATCTGAATACTCAGATAATTATACCATAAACCTGAACGGGGTACAACCAATAGGGGAGCATATCCTCAAATATGACTTTGGTTTCTATTACAATGACATTAGAAATCTGATATCGCTTGCACAGTTAAGTGGTACCGAGTATTCATATACGAACATAGGTGTATTTAAGACAATCGGTACACAACTGACAATTGAATACAAGCACGACAACATTAGTGCTACTGTTGGAGGAGCATATGTTGGCAGGTATAATCAATTGTCTGAGGTAACAAATGTGACCCGATTTAGCTTTAGCCCGGAGGTGAGGACAAACATTCTATATGAATTTAAGAAAGCTGGCACGCAATTGTCTTTATTTTATAAATATACAGGTAGGACACCCGGTTATGGAGCGAATGAAAACGGAAATATTATTGCAACAAGTATTAATGACTACAGTTTGGCAGACGTGAGTGTTGCAAAATTTTTCTTCAAACGAAGCGTTAATCTTTCACTCGCTTGTAAGAACGTATTTGATGTGAAGAATGTAAACCTGTTTTCCGGTGCAGGTGGTAATGCACATAGTAGTAATAACGGAACCATGCCATTAGGAACTGGCAGGAATTATTGTTTGAAACTGGATGTTCAAATATCTTCAAAGTAATAATTATGAAACTCAAAGATATACTATCATTATTGGCGATTGTTGCTTTGCTGACTTCCTGTGAGAAGCAGGAACTGCCGGTTCCTGCTCACCAATCAGGGGATATTCAAACCGGCGCAGTGAATATGGAGCAGGATTACAGATGGCAAATATTCTATGACTTAAATACAAATAAAATAGTCAGTAAGAACCTGAAAACTGCATGGGATTTAGCGTTTGAGAATACATCAGACGGTTTTCATGTATTCCTGAACAGCTCTAAGATGATGTATGCCTATAATACCGGAAAAACTGACATAAATAGCATAACTATCTCAGATACTATTGGCAAAAAAGCATGGGACAACCCGACTGGACACCCGGATAGTACAGCCATAGGCAATTGGCAAAAAACAAATACAGTCTATATTATCGACAGGGGGAATAGCCTGACAGGTATGAAATTAGGATTATGGAAAATCAAGTTTATTAGTGTAGATGATGAGAAGTATGTAATAGAGTTTGGTGCATTAGACGATACGCAATTGATAAAATACATAGTAAATAAGGATACCATGTATAATTTATCTTTTTTGTCTTTTGAGGAAAGAAAACAAGTAATGATAGAACCTCTCAAGTATAAATGGGATATCGTGTTTACTCAATACACCCACGTATTTGTTAATCCGGCACAGCCATACCTTGTTACCGGTTGTTTGTTGAATCGATATAGCACATCTGCTGTGTTAGATACAAGTATTTCGTTTAATGATATTGCTGCTAAAGATATTAACAGGTTAAAGTTTTCGCCATTGATAAATACAATCGGATATGATTGGAAAGCGTATACAGGGAGTACATATGTCACGTACACTAAATTGAATTACATCATACAGAATCGGGATGGGTATTATTATAAACTTCACTTCATCGACTTTCTCGATATGGGTTTGAAAGGTAATCCTAAATGGGAGTACCAGAAGTTGTGATATTAAATAGAGGTATTATGGTATTATATGAAAAAAGAGTGAATGGGGAAGGAATCAGGAATTCATTAGTTGCAAGTAGCGTATTGGTGGGTACATTACAGGATTATTCAGATCATATTCCTAAAAGGTATCGTAAAAGCATATTCAACAAGGTTGCAGAATTTACCTCCAGGATAAGTGAGGTGAAGCATCATGACAGGGTACTGGATGTGGGCTTATGTAGCTTTTGTTTGCCTGAAATGTTAATGTACAAAGCGGAAGATTTGTTTATTGCAGGTATAGAACAGGAAGCGTTTACAGTAAGAAAGGCAAGGCGAAAATTTAAAAATTATCTTTGCACAGGACAAGTTGAGCTCAAATGTGCGGAGCCTTCACATATACCTTATCCTGACAACGTCTTTGATAAAGTCTACGCCATAGATAATACAATTCTCAACGAGGTAGATCCTTTAGCCTGTTTGAAAGAAACACATCGGGTGCTTAAGCATAATAAAAGTGTATTTCTTAGTATGATATTACCCATGCAATATGACAATGAAAAAGCGAGGTTGCAACAAATCCATTCAACATTTGAATTGTCAGTCATGACGTTATTGATACAAGCAGGTTTTATAAATGTTCGTTTTGTCAGAGGTTACCATTCCCATATAAATACCCCCAAGTTTACATTCCAATCCATCTGTGTAATAGGGGATAAGGATTAGAGTCGGCTATACCTAAACATGAAACAATAATTTCCATTGCAAGTGTAAAACAAAAGCCCTATTAGGGGCTTTTGTTGATTATGAAATAATGATTAAACATAATTTTAATGCCCTATAAAAGCACTATTATGGTAATTAATGGTAGTTGTTTTTATGGTATTAGTAGTTATCAATTGAACATATAACAGCATTCGGTTTCTCAAGGCTTATTTATATTGAATCACAAACTGGCAGATATTTTTCTTGAAAACTTATTATGCTACATTTAAAGCAGAGGAATAATCGTAGAGGGATAGTTAATACTGATCCAAAGTGTAGGATAACATTGTCTGCATTATCTCTTAGAGATATTGTAAAGGAATTTTGTTCAAGAAGACTAGTTATAACCTCTTGTAGCGAACATCATTAACAGGAAAATACTTGTAATGACAACTAACCCAATGCGGGGAATAATTTTTAAACGGCTGTATACAAGATTATGATTTTGCTCAATCATACATGCATCTTTTGGATAAATTAGTTTTGCCAATTTTGTTTCAAGAAAAAAATGGAAAAATGTAAGTAATAATCCTAAAATCCCTCCGATAATTAATGCAAATTCCCACCTGTTGGTACTTGTTAGTGATATATCAAAGCCTGTGTATAGCCATAGTAATATGGCCCCTGTTAATACAGTTATTGCAGAAAGTATAGACGCCATCCTGAACAACATTGGAAATACCGTCATAAGCATCTCACTTTTACCTTCTTTGTCATTTTTTGAAAGGATTGGTATCATAATAAAATTGATGACATACACTTCGCCAAGCCATATTGAAGCTGATAATACATGTATGTATCGAATTGGGAGTAATAGTTCGTTGGTCATTATTAATGATTTTTCTTTACAAAACTATCTACAAAAGGCTACAACAGTTTTATTATATGGGAAAATTACTGAGTATCGTGTTTTGGGAATATTAGCACATAATTTCTTGCATGACATAGAAGTCATCGCGTGCAAATTTTGTAATATGATTTTTCAAAATGCCACCCTTTATTGATTAGTAATAATTTTGTGACTAAGAGCAAAAATACGAGTGTAGAATTAGTTGTATGTGATTAAACAGTCGAGTTAGTATTGGTACACTAATGGGTTGTAAATATTGGATATGTGCATAGATAAATACAAGAACTATTGTGTATAGTATGAGAAGCTATAGTTATATCAGAGTATCAATATCAAAATAATACAGCCCGTAAGAATACGGCCTGTCTGCTGATTATGCAGTGATATGAAAAAATACATCGCCTGTTTTGTATTGCTAAACGGGGAATTCGTCTTTAAACTTCATGCGCGTTTCATACATGAACAATTCTGTATCGGCAAGCAGACAATTGTTTAGCTCACTAACTATCTGCTCTTTATCCATTTCCTGACCGATAAAAACTATTTCGTTCATTCTGTCTCCCCATTTTTTATCCCAGCGGCTTTCAATTACATCTTTATTATCTGCAAAGTAGCTGTATCTGATGCGCTCTGCATAAGGCATGCTGCACCACCATACACCTGCTTTCTCTATACGTGATGAACCACCCGCCTGACTGAAGTTGATAGCATCATCGGGGCGCGATGCCAACCAGAATAACCCCTTAGCTCTTATAATGTTTGACGGATATTGTTCGTTCAGGTATTTCCAAAATCTTTCAGGGTGAAAGGGGCGCTTGTTTCTGAATACAAAAGAACTGATACCATATGCTTCGGTTTCGGGCGTATGTTCATTATTCAGTTCTGCTATCCAACCTGCGGCGTTTTGCGCTTTTTCAAAATCGAACAATCCTGTATTTAATATCTGTTCGGGCTCTACCTTTCCAAAAACCGCATGCAGTATTCTTGCTGCAGGGTTCAGCCTTGCAATAGCCGCATGCAACAGTTGCAATGTTTTATCATCTACAAGGTCGGTCTTGTTCAGTATTATAACATCTGCAAACTCTACCTGGTCTGTCAGCAAGTTTACAATGGTACGATCATCACCTTCCATATCCGTCAGTCTTCTGTCTGCCAGTCTTTCAACCGTGCTGAAGTCTTTGAAGAAATTGAAACAATCAACTACTGTTACCATTGTATCTATATAGCTGATATCAGCAAGGGATGATGCACCATCCGCATCTTCAAAACTCCATGTCTGCGCAACGGGCACAGGCTCTGAAATACCTGTGCTTTCTATCAGCAGGTGGTCAAACTTCCCCTCTGCTGCCAGTCTTTTCACTTCTATCATCAGGTCTTCGCGCAGGGTACAACATATGCAACCATTACTCATTTCCACCAGCTTTTCTTCTGTTCTTGAAAAAGACTGTTCACGCTCTACCATTTGTGCATCAATATTCACTTCGCTCATGTCATTTACTATTACTGCAACCTTCAGGTTTTTCCTGTTGTGCAATACGTGGTTGAGCAGTGTTGTCTTCCCTGCGCCCAAAAAGCCACTCAAAACAGTGACGGGTAGTTTTTTCATTGTTCTTATTGATTAAAATTCCAGTTCTATTAATTCTTTATTCACAGCAGCACCCGCCATAGTACCAGACGCCATTGCTGTGTGAATGGTTCTGAAAGGAGATATACAATCGCCTGCGGCATATACACCACTAACGGTTGTTTGCCCCATCATATCTACTTTTATAAGCCCCATATCTGTAAGCACACAACCGACAGATACAGGCAATACCGCGTGCTGCTCCATTGGGAAACGTCCGTAGATTACGGATACCTGCTGTTGTGTACCATCATTAAAACATACCGCTGATACACGACCGTTTGTATGTGCAATGCGTTGCACATGCTTGCCAATTACCAGTACTCCTTTTTCTTCGCATAGTTGTAAAAATGACGCATCTAAAAGCTTGCCATCTGTAGCACATGCATACAGTTGCTTAGTCCATTGGGATAATAGTTTTACCATTTCAGGGATGTCTTTTGCAGTTGCGAGTATCATTGTAGGTTCGCCACGCACCTCATACCCATGACAGTACGGGCAGTGCAATAATGTTTTTCCCCAACAAGCTGCGGCACCATCTATATCGGGCAGTATATCTCTCATACCTGTAGCAAAAATCAGCTTTCTGCATTCGTAGTTTTCATTGGCTGTAGCTATTATAAAACCTGCATCTGTCTTAGAAACATGCAATGCTTCCTGTTTTCTTATCTCCACTGTGGAATAGTTAAGTAATTCCTTCAGCACTTTTTCTTTTATTGATGCAGGTGATTCGCCATCATGTGTCAATACATTATGTGCATGTATTGTAAATCTGTTGCAAGGCTTATCGGTATCCAGTACCAATACCTTTCGCAGAGAGCGACCAAGTGTCATGGCTGCTGCCAAGCCAGCAAAACTGCCACCTACAATTATTGCATCATACCTATTGTTCATTGTCTCATTTTTTTGTTTGGCAAATACACGATGCACAGTCGGCAACAACAGACCACCACTCATTATCAGAAATATTCTTCGGTTAATCTTTGGTATTAACACCACCTTATCGCAACTTTGTTGCAATAATAAGAAGATTTTCTTATTGCGACAAAATTGCAATAATAAAAATGACAGTAAAAAGAAGAAATACACAAATTCAGCAAAGTATACTGCAGTTGTTTGCAGACAAACCGCGTGCGCTAAGCCACACAGAAATAGAAAATATGTTGGATGTAAATGCCGACAGGGCAACCATATTCAGAGTTATGAACAGGTTTGTGGAAGACGGCATAGCCCACAAAATAGTATCGGACGAGGGCAAGAGTTACTTTGCCCTATGTACAGGAAAGTGCACCAACACACATCATCATGATAATCATTCGCACTTCAGGTGTACAAAATGCAATGCTATGGAATGTATGCATGATAATGTGCGTATAAGCCTGCCTAAAGGGTACACCCTATTACACTCAAACATTGTAGTAACAGGTATCTGCAATAACTGCAATGCATAACCATGACTAAGAAATGAAATATTGCTAATAACATTTGTATTAGGCAAACGGTAGCCCCAATGTTATTTATTGCCATGTTGCATTATTTAGTATACTGAGTAGGTTCACTAATTATCCGGATATTCATATGGCATAATATTATTTTGGGGTTTTCAGGAAAACTGAATAGCTCTTAGCGATAGGACACATAACAATCTTCTAAAATAACGTCTATAAGTTTTATCATTCTGTCATTGATGATTGAAAAGAATATTACTATTACATGCAATTATGTATTGGCATATATGGTTTGTATTCGTGAAATTGAATGGTACCCTAAGTTCGATGAATCCACTTCACATTTTTCACCCCCATTTATAAGTAAGGTTGACCACGAAATGTATGAAAAAGTGTTTTCAATGTATTATCCATTCGATACGGCATTTACAAATGTCAGTTATTTAGTAGCAGATGGAAGTTCCCGATGTATAGTTAGATGGTTAGTATTCTGCAAGGAAGTTATATAATGCAATTGTAATTTCTAGATTGATTGTGTAACCATAAAACGAAATGAAGTAAACAAAAAGGATATCCCCTTCCATTTAGTTTAGTTTGATATGAGTATAAAAATATGTAACCTAGTATTAGACAGGCAATCCCAAGTCTGATTAATGGATGATTCGCATCATACAAAGCAATTAGATATTCTACTCTCCTCAAATGAAAGTAATAAATGGACTTACTATAAAGAAACTACCATGTCATGGATACAAACAGGTAAGTCGATTAAATTGATTCAGGTTTTCTATAACTCAAGCATTATTTTCTCTTTAAATGCTTGAGTGTGCTCAAATCGGTTTAAATAGGACTCTAAATTTGAATTTTCCATCAGTTTTCCTTTGTAAAAACTGTCAACCTACAGCCGTAGAAGACCACAGATAAGAATATGAAACCTTAGTACAGTTTAAGATTAAAAACTGTGACGTTGTACATCCTAGCCTTTTGCTATATATTGCATTATGCTATTTTGAGATCGTTGCACTTTATTGATAAGGATTCAACTACTCACCCCAAACAATAGATATTTACTACAAACTTAAGGTTCAGTCACTAACAGCGATAAATTTGCAGAAAAACAAGATATGTTCAATTTTTTAGATAAGCCCTACCCATTTTTTCTAAATGACGAAAACAAGAACCTAGTGCTCATT
>CALESY010000046.1 GCA_937919945.1 uncultured Chitinophagaceae bacterium
AACCAGTAGCTTCTGTACTGTATGGAGTTCCAGTAGCAGGCACAGCTGGGTAATTGTTTACAGGACTAAAACGATTGCCCGGCTGGTCTGAAGCACGTAATGCCACTGAAGCAGTTAGGTTTAAGGTGTTAGGGTGATTATGCGTAGCCATGTTTGAACCGTCAATGGTGACTTCTTCTTGTCCGGTCATTGTCCCTAAAGAGTAACTGGATAATGATGCACCAGTGCCTGTCCCAATAGCAGCGCGGCCAGATAAATCAGGTAATTTAAAAGAACGCCCTTGTATCGGACCATAGTACGAACTTATGATACTGTACAATGCTGTATTATTCGATATTGGTATATATTGGCCTCTGCAAAAATACCAATTTAGCGGCGGTGTATTTCCGCTATACATTCTGATTTCACCTATCATTCCTTCCATAATAGTACATTTTTTATTGTTATGAATTAATTTTATCGAGGTATAATACCATGTATAGCGATAATATAGTTTAATACGGTTACTGGTTGAATATTAGAATGGGACGTACCTTCGCCACTATGCCCAATAGTCATAGTAGCAGTAATATTTTCAACAGCTGCTTTCATGCTGGCATTTGCCGTATCGCTATACATATTATTAGAAGCCGGTGTACCGCCAAATACAGCGTTAGTAGGATCGTCAATCGCCTGACTTGTAGAGTCATTGCAGAGAGGTGAATACTTAGCTTTAATATCAGATTGCAAAGCATGTGTATGCGAAGGCATATTTTCAATTCCTATTGCTACACGCTCAAATCCAATTTGTGAACCCAATCCAAACCCAATTTCTGTACCTTGTCCTACGCCAACTGGGATACGACCTCTTAAATCAGGTAAGCTGAAATTGTTTACACCGTCCCCACCATATACATTCTTAATAATACTGAACAATCCTTCATGATCTTGAATGGAAAGAATTGAACCATCGCATAGTGCCCATCCAACTGGTGCAAAATTCCCCGCGAATAATCGTATTTCTCCTATATAGTTTTCCATGAGTACTTCTATTTTAGTGTTATTTAAAAATTTGGTGTTGGTATCATTCCGCAATACAAATAATATAGTTCAAGCCCAAAGAAGGCTGTATATTCATATGAGCCTTGTTGCCACCTATCGGTGCTAGTTCCATAGCACCTCCTATTGTAACTGCTGCAGGTGCCATCTTCTGCTCACCAGCTTGTGTTCTTTGATATGGTAGTACCCCGTCAGCTACTGCACACGATGCGTTTACAGGGTTTGTGACGGTTCCAGCATCTTCATAAATGCGTTGACCTGATGAACCACTGATGTTTTTTACTTCTACGAAATGGCTATGAACCGGAATTTGCGCTAAGTTCAATGTCTCATGTTGCTTGCCACCTTTTTGCCCTGTTGAAACACTAGGAACTCCAGTCCCATAACCTACACCAACGGCTACTCGTGCACGAAAATCTGGGAGATTAAAACTAGTAGTGCCATCACCACCATATAATGTACCCAAAATGTTAAACAAACTGCGGTTATCGTCAATATTCAAGGTCTGCCCGTTACAGATTGCCCAGTTTTGTGGAGCAAAACTGCCAGCGAATAACCTTATTTCTCCTAGTGTTCCTTCCATTTTTTTTTATTTTTTAGATAATGAATAATTATGAGAATGGTCAAATGTTTTGCTTGTTACGTTTAGCATCTTTCAGTTTTTTTGCACCATATGCAGCACCAGCTACTATCAGTGCGCTTACACCGCCATCAAGAGGTATTTCATCTACCACGTCATCGTCAAAACCTGGGCCTTGCGCATTGGCTATAAGTGTGCTGATAAGCACAACGGTTACTGCAAGTAGTATTTTCTTTGAATGCTTCATATAGAGTAGTTTGTTTGTCTGGCGTGCAAACCCGACAATACAATAGTACTAAAGGCAGACACCACCATATAATTATTTGGGGTGAACGACGGACTATTGTGGCTGAACGTAATTTTTGCTTACTTACTATCCGATAACTTTGTTTCAGATATGGTAAAGCCAATCCACATAAGAAAAACCTTCAGGTTTATAATATGCCTGTTATGCCTGCTCACATTTACTACCAAGCAAGGCTTTGCGCACCGAAAGGCCGATAGCCTAATGCAATTACTTGTCACAGAAAAAGTGGATACCATCCGCTTCATCTATATGCTGAAAATAGGCAACTACCTTGGCAATGAAGCAAAGTATCACGAGGCACTTAGTTATTACAAAAAAGCACTGAGCCTAATATCTGCTTCCGATGACTACCACGTTGGATTAGCCTATTGTTATTTTGCAACTGCCTATGCCAATAAAGGCAACCATGATTCATCACTTTATTACAGTACAAGGTCGGTAACAAAACTACAGGCATCTAAGCGTAGTAGTGTCTTTCTGCCGATGGCTATTAGTTATATAGCCGCATATTATTACCTGAAAGGCAATTATGACGAAGCCATCAAATACGCGTATCAGCAATTAAAAGTAGCGGAAGAAATCAATGACAATAATTCCATTGCTAATAGTTACAACCTGATATGCGGCATATACCAACAAACAGGAAATAATGCAAAAGCTATTGAGTATTCTGAAAAAGCAGTACAACTGAAAAAAAAGACAGGGAATTACTACAACTTAGCAATGCTTACCATCAACCTTGCGGCAGTATATATCAATGATAAACGCTATAATGAGGCCATTAAGCATTTGTACGATGCGCTATACATCAGCCGAAATCTATCAATCGTTAAAACAGATGAAGCACAGGCATCTTCTTTGCTGGGTTTATGTTATAGCAACTTGAACCAATACGACTCTGCTAAGCACCATTATAGTATAGCGAGCAATTTGTTTCGTAGTACGGAAGGCTCGCCTTCAAAACTCGGGCAGCTATACATCAACCTCAGCACCCTTGAGCGTAGTGTTAAAAACTACGATAGAGCTTTGCTATACATAGATAGTGCAATAGAAGTGTCCGAAAAATATAATATAGCAGTGTTGCACGAAAATAAGAAAGAAAAACAAGCAATATTGGCAGAGAAGGGAGATTACACAAACGCGTATAAAATACTGATGCAGTATATAGATATACGCGACAGCATTCAGGGCAATGAAATGAAAGCGACTCTTGCCGAGCTAGAAAAGAAATATGAAACGGAAAAGAAAAACAAGGAAATAGTACTCTTAGAAAGTACAAATAAGCTGAATGCTTTACGCATCAGTCAGCAACTGCAAGTAAATATACTGCTGCAAAATGAAAACCTGTTGAAAGAACAAAAGCTATTAGCAGACTCAGCACTCAATGTAAGCCTCACTAATGAAAATACTCTAAAAAAAGAGCAGCTTGCACAGGCTGGGAAGTTAAACACCGCACTGGAAGCTGAAAACCTGCTGAAACAAAAGAATATTTCTGCACAACGAAGTATTTTATACTTGTTAGGCGCAGGTCTGCTATTTATCCTCATATCAGCCATTCTATTCTACACCCAATACAAAAAGCAAAAAAGTGCAAATACTATTATAGCGCAGCAGAGCGATAAACTATCGTTATTGATGAAAGAACTGCATCACAGGGTAAAAAACAACCTGCAAATAGTATCAAGCCTGCTTAGTCTGCAATCTTTCCGAATGAAAGATGAAGCAGCCATTGCTGCCGTGAAAGAAGGGCAACACCGTATTGAGGCGATGAGCCTGATACACCAACGCCTATATACAAAAGATGATGTCACATCGGTAAACATTAAGGAGTTTATTGCAGATATTGCAGAAAGTCTTACTGGTGCTTATGGTTTTTCCAAAGACAGATTTAAGCTGATTGTTGAAGTAGAAAACGAAATGATGAGTGTTGATACAGCTATACCGCTAAGCCTGATAATCAATGAACTCATTAGCAATTCGCTAAAACACGCGTTTGCTGAAACGGATATGGCACAGCTATCCATCAAGTTGCAAAGAACAGGACAGGATGTAGCCCTGACCATTGCTGACAATGGCAAAGGCATAGATATAGACAACTGGAATAAACGTGGTGGCTCTTTCGGCAAAGAACTCATTAATACATTCACACAACAACTAAAAGGGAAACTTGATATTAGTGTCAACAATGGCACGAAAGTATTATTGGTTTTTCCCTACCAAGTATAACATATGGAGCAGTTTAAAATACAAATAGTAGAGGACGAAACTATCGTTGCCCTTGATATTGCAGAGAGGCTAAAACAAGCTGGTTATCTCATAACAGGCATCAGCGATAATGCCAAAGATGCTATTAAACAATACAAGAAAGACAATCCTGATTTAGTACTGCTCGACATTACCATCAAAGGTGAGGCTGACGGCATACAAGTAGCACATAATATCAGCACCATCAGACCTACACCGTTTATATACCTCACTGCCCACTCAGATACATTAACGGTACAAAAAGCTAAAAACACATTCCCTGCTGCTTATCTCGTTAAGCCTTTCAACACCAGTTCATTATTAGTGTCAATCGAGCTTGCATTGCACAATTTTGCAACTTTCAAACACACAGGCGAAAAAATTGAAGCAACAAAAGAGGAACTTAGTGAAAGTAATTTCTACCTGAAAGACGACCATGTTTTCATCAAAGATGGGCACACATTCAACAAAGTGTATTTATACGAAATACAGTATATAGAATCAGAAGATAATTACATACGTATCATAACACCCAACAAAACATTTCTTGTACGCTCTACATTGACACAGGCCTTGGAAAAACTACAAAAAGCATACTTCTTACGTGTACACCGTTCTTTTGTAGTGAATACTAGTTGCATCAATTCCTTTTCCGAGCAGGAAATTGTAATTGGCAACAAAACCATACCTATTGGCAGAAACTATAAGGAGGATTTTGTAAGCGAATTAAAGCTCAAATAGACACCTAAGCCCCAGCAATTAATAGTAGTATGAAAGGATTAAAAAATGGAGGCTGTGTCTATGCTTTAAGATTTCGCAGTATGATTGGAATACTGTAAAAACAAAGTTAGCAGTGTGAATAGCTACCTTTATGCTATGTCCATATTACAGCACTATAAAAAATGCGGCTTTATTATTGTAGCTGTATGTATTTATGCTTTTTCGAGCTGTAAATGCACATGCAGTTCTACCAACTATATATTCGGACTCCGCAAACGTCCAAGCATACATACAGCACAGGATGTGAAGAATAAGCTATTAAATGTAGTAAACGATAGTGTAAGTAATTTTGCTGCGGATATAGGGGCTATTACTACGGGCTTTAAGAAGCTTGGCATTCTAGGGTGGAAAGATATTGGTATGAGTGCAAGGGTTATTGGCAAAGTAATCCAAACAAAAAAATCGACTGATGCTTTTTATACCGTGGACATAGCTATCAGCGAATTATATCTGAATGATGATTTGCTTGCACTTGATTGCCAAATGTACATTCGCGTAGAAATATGCCTGAAAAAATTAAAGTCGAAGCCATTACCCGTTAAAGGGAGTAAAGTAGATATATCGGGACGGCTTGTCTGGGACGGTGATGGATTTCTTGAAATTCATCCAACAAGAGCGGAGCACGTAGCACTGATAAAATGATGGTTGGTATATGCCAAGGCTGTACAACAAAAATCCACACATCCTACTTTGAGGCAAATTACCAGCACTAAAAATGATTTCTTACCTTTCTACATGGCAGGAAATAGGAATAATAAAAATGTTGTACCTATGTTGTACCCGAAAAAAAAAGCTAATTACAAAATCGTCTGAAATCGTTTATTAAAAGGCATTTTAAAGAAATTGGAAAAAGAAAAAGACAAGATAACACAACTTCTGGCAGAGATACAAGCAGGCAGCTATAAAGCATTAG
>CALESY010000047.1 GCA_937919945.1 uncultured Chitinophagaceae bacterium
GCATGGTAGCTAGTTTGACATTATAAATACCCCATTCATCAAAATTTTTAATAACATCTAATAATTCATCTTTGCTAAAAGATAGAATACTATAATCTTTATCAACTTCTTCGAGATTTATTATTGTATTTTCGAAAAGTACCTGTTGTGCTTTCTTGAAATCTTCATTTGCTATTTTTAGTAATACAGCATCATTGTAGTAAGTACCTACAAAATTGCTATCAAGAAGCGTATTCTCTGTTTCGATAATATTAGTTATATCGTTTTTCGTCAGAATAATAGAATGGGCTTGCGCTTCTTCTACAGTGTTATATTTTGCAAAAGTTAGCGGTTTAGTCATAATAGGTATATTAATTGTTATTGGGTTATTTCCTGTTATCCAAAAACTTTACCTGCTTACGGCTGTTGAGCGGGAATTGCATTTGCTGCATTTCGCTGCCACTGTGGAAGTGCAATAAAGGTGCTACTCGTAGTTTCGATTGCAATAGGGGTTTCAGTTTTGCTTCACAATCGTCAACAGGTAGGGGTGTGCTTATGTGCAGGCGTAGCTCGTCTGTACCCAATTCGTTTGTAAATACTTCTACCACATATTCTTTGATGAAGCTGATGTTGTTTAGTATCTCAAACACGGCAGGCGGGTAGAGTGTAGTGCCTTTGTATTTTATCATTTGCTGCTTGCGTCCCAGCACAGGGCTGAGCCTGCGGCTATACCTGCCGCAACTGCATTGCGTTTCGTAATAGGTGCAGATGTCGCCCGTGCGGTAGCGTATCAGGGGCATGCCCTCAACGCCCAATGTAGTGATGGTAACTTCGCCATACTGCCCTGCAGGCAAGGGGTCGCCATGTTCGTTGAGTATTTCAAGTATTATTAAATCGGGTATTTCGTGCCCGCCCATGCCCGCCCCACATTCTGTAAAAGCGGTTTGCATTTCGGTAGATGCATAGGTGCTGTAAAACTTAATAGGCCAGCTTTCATAAATCTTCTGCCCCAGTATGTTCAGTTCAAAGTCGGCAGCACGCAGGCTTTCACCTATACAAATGGCTTTCTTAACGGGTGTATGGTGCAAATCTATCTGGTGCTCCTGTGCGTACTCTATCATCTTGAGCATGAAAGAGGGTACGGCTACGATATTGTTGCTCTGCAAACGGAAAATAGTATCCCACTGCATGGCAGGCAAGCCGGGCCCTGTGCGCACTAACGCAGCGCCTAATTTGCGAATACCCTGATAGTAGGCTATGCCTGCCATAAACTGTCTGTCGAGTGTAAGCATCAGTTGATAACAGTCTTCGGGCTTGCCATCGGCCGTCAGGAAAGATTGCTGCTCGTTGTAGGCAAGACGTTCAAGGTCGTTGGCGGTAAGAGCTATGGTTACGGGCTTGCCGAGTGTGCCCGATGTGGCGGTGTATTCTTTAATATCAGTAGAGGGTACACAAAGAAACTCCCAGTTGTGTTCCTGCATATCGCTTTTGGTAGTAGTGGGCAGAAAACCTATATCCTGTACGCCCCTGATGTTGGCTGTGTTGATATTATGCTCCGTAAACAGGCGTTGGTAGAAAGGTGATTTTGCCTGTACATACTGCAACAGTTCTACTAATGCTTGCGATTGCCATGCTTCCTGTTTACTACGCGGCTCGAAAGCCAGTTGCGGCTGCTGTATCATACTTGGGGGTAGCGATATTTAGGCTGAAAATACGGTTTTTGTTCGATTAGCTCATTAGCAAATTTGCTGATTAGCTGTTGCGGTATTTTGTGTAGAGGCTTGTCAGCAAAGGGTTTTATAAGGGTATAGCAGAACATTATAGTTAGATTTTTTAATTTTAAATTTTTACATTAGCTTTTTAAT
>CALESY010000048.1 GCA_937919945.1 uncultured Chitinophagaceae bacterium
TATATATGCGGTTCCAAAGAGTTGAATGCATAGTTTAATGTGGGAAGTGTATGTGTCATAAATTTGTTAATATATAAAATTTATAATGGACTTCAAAGTTAAACCTGATTACGGAAAGCCCAAAATGACAAGGCTATTTAATAGTTATTTAAAATAGGTGTATAAGGACAAATACGGATATTAGCTTTATCCATCTTTATTACCGACTACATATCAATATCAGAGGGTGTTTACTGGTTTTTATCAACGAGCATGAGTTGTTATCATTATATACATATCTCTATCGGGTATATGTTGTATGTACAGCAAACAGGTGTTAGTCTGTATATTTGAATGATATTCACAAACACCTCGCATGAGTCTCCCTTCATTATCGTTACGGCGGCCAGTATTAGCCATCGTACTGAACATACTGATAGTGGTTTTCGGGTTCATCGGGTTTAACTCACTCGGTGTACGCGATTATCCTTCTATCGACCCGCCAATTATCAACGTACGCACATCGTATGCAGGTGCTAACCCGGATATTATTGAGTCGCAAATAACTGAGCCGCTTGAAAAATCCATTAACGGCATTGCAGGCATCAAAAGCATATCATCTACAAGCGCACAAGGCTCAAGCAACATCACTGTAGAGTTTGATTTGGGTATAGAGCTGGAAGCTGCGGCTAATGATGTACGTGACAAAGTATCGCAAGCTATTCGAAATCTACCGCAGGATATTGATGCACCGCCTGTAGTATCGAAGGCCGATGCCAACTCGCAACCCATCATATCGATGACGGTGCAGAGCGATACTAAAAACCAACTGGAACTGACGGAGTATGCAGAGAATGTATTAGTAGAACGCCTGCAAACCATACCCGGTGTAAGTAGCATACAGATATGGGGGCAGAAGCGATATGCCATGCGCCTGTGGCTGGACCCTTTAAAAATGGCAGGGTTCGGCATCACCTTCCTTGATATAGAGCAGGCTCTTGCAAAACAAAACGTAGAGTTGCCATCGGGCAAACTATCCGGTGCGAATACGGAACTATCGGTACGCACATTTGGCAGGTTGTTTACAGAAGAAGATTTTAACAACCTTATTATACGCAATGTAAACGGAACGGATATTCACCTGCGTGATGTGGGTGAAGCTGTACTGGGCCCTGAGAATGAAGAAACCATTTTGAAGGAAAGCAATGTGCCGATGATTGCGTTAGCCATCACACCACAACCGGGCTCTAACTATGTAGCAATTGCCGATGAATTTTACAAACGCTTTGATGCGCTGAAAAAAGACATTCCTGCCGATTTCAAAGTAAACATAGCACTTGATACTACCGCCTACATCAAAAAATCCATTAGCGAGGTGGAGGAAACATTATTCATCGCCTTCGCATTGGTGATACTGATTATCTACCTATTCTTCCGCGATTGGCTTATAGCCTTCCGTCCATTGATAGATATACCCGTAAGCCTGATAGGCGCGTTCTTTATCATGTACACCATGGGGTTCACCATCAATATACTCACACTACTGGCTATAGTACTGGCTACAGGGCTTGTGGTGGATGATGGTATTGTGGTAACGGAAAATATCTACAAGAAGATAGAACAAGGCATGGAGAAAAACCGTGCTGCCAAAGAGGGAAGCGAAGAAATATACTTTGCCGTCATCTCTACATCCATCACACTTGCGGTGGTGTTTTTACCCATTGTATTCTTACAGGGTTTTACTGGCAGGCTGTTCAGGGAGTTTGGTATAGTGGTAGCAGGTGCTGTATTGATTTCTGCTTTCGTATCGTTATCACTTACACCTGTACTGAATGTGCTGATGACACGCAAAGAGCATAAGCCATCAAAGTTTTATGTAAAATCAGAGCCATTTTTTGAGTGGATGGAACATACCTATAAAAAAGGATTGGTGTGGATTATGCGCCATAAATTGTTGGCAGTTGCGGGTGTAATTGTGAGCTTCGCACTTATATTTTTTATTGGCAAAGGTTTACAAAGTGAGCTGGCGCCACTTGAAGATAGGGGGCGTTTTCGCGCGCAGGTGTCGGCACCAGAAGGCACTTCGTACGACGCGATGGATAAATACATGGAGCAATTGGTAAATGTAGTGATAGACTCTGTACCCGAAAGAGAAGTAGCACTGTCTGTTACCGCGCCTGGCTTTACAGGTTCAGGCGCTGTGAATACGGGTTTCATGAACATACGCCTGAGTGACGCGGATAAACGCACACGTACACAAGATGAAATAGTACAAACAGTAAACCGAAATTTACAAAAGCAAAACTTCGGCCGTGCATTTGCTATACAGGAGCAAACCATATCCGTGCAACGTGGTGGCAGTGCCTACCCTGTAGTTTTTATACTACAAAACATCAACTTCGAAAAGCTGGCAAAAGCTGTACCTAAATTTCTGGATGAGGTAAACCAAAACCCTATCTTTCAGGGGGCTGATGTAGATTTGAAATTTAACAAGCCTGAACTGACTGTTAGTATCAATCGAGCAAAAGCATCGCAGGCCGGTGTGTCTATACAAGACATCGCACAAACACTGCAACTGGCACTGAGCAACCGCAGGCTGGGCTATTTTACCAAAAACGGCAAACAGTATCAGGTATTGGGGCAGGTATCACGTGAGAACCGCGAAGCACCCGCCGATCTGAAAACTTTTTATGTACGCAACAATGCCGGGCAGGTAATGTCTATTGACAATTTTGTAACGGTAGAAGAAACTACCAGCCCATCGCAAATATATCACTACAACAGGTACAAGTCTGCTACCATATCCACAGGGCTTGCGCCCGGCAAAACGATTGGTGACGGTATTGCCGAAATGCAAAAGATATACGATAAGCTAAAGCAGGATAAAACAGTAGATGAATCGTTTACCACTTCGCTAGGTGGTGCATCTAAAGACTATGTAGAAAGCTCATCGAACACACTGTTTGCATTTTTACTGGCATTGGTGTTGATATACCTGATATTAGCCGCACAGTTTGAAAGTTTCATAGACCCATTCATTATTATGCTCACAGTACCGCTTGCCATTGCAGGTGCGGTATTATCACTGTGGTTGTTCGGGCAAACCCTTAATATTTTTTCGCAGATTGGAATGATCATGTTGATAGGGCTTGTTACCAAAAACGGCATATTAATAGTAGAATACGCCAACCATATACGCGACAAGGGTGCTACCAAATTAAACGCCGCTATAGAGGCTGCTTCTATGCGTCTGCGCCCAATACTGATGACAAGCCTTGCCATGATATTTGGCGCATTGCCTTTAGCATTGTCTTTAGGTGCAGCGTCAACCAGCCGTATGCCGTTGGGTATAGTAATAGTAGGTGGACTTTTGTTCTCATTAGTATTGTCATTATTTATAGTACCCGTTATATACACATTCTTCTCTCGCAGAAACCCCAAAACGGCTACTGCCATTGAAAAACTGAACGACTAATGAAACGCCTGTTAACTGTCATATTCTGTATATCATCTGCAACAGTCATTGCACAACAGCGGCTATCGCTGAGCGATGCTATTGCCAAAGCACTGGCATATAATTTTGATATACGCATAGCCAATGTAGCTGTAGAACAAGCAGCAAGAAATAATACATTGGGCAACGCGGGCTTTGCGCCTGATATTAATGCCAATGCGGGACTGACTACAGGTAGTGCCAATACAAGAATAGAATTTGCAGACGGACGTGTGCAGGAAGTAGCCAACGCAGCATCGCTAGGGTATAATGGTTCTGTATCGCTGGGGTGGACGCTGTTTGACGGTGGTAGGATGTTTTTAAATAAACAACTGTTGAATACACAGGAAGCCATTGCCAATGCACAACTGAAAGAACGTGTACAGGCAGTAGTATCGCAAACCATACAGGTGTACGCTGCTGCAGTGCTGCAAAAGCAGCAAGGCATAGCCATTGATACTGCATTGGTATTGGCAAAAACAAGGATGCTTTTATCGCGGGTGAAATTTGAAACAGGTGCATCTGCCAAAGTAGATTACCTGCAGGCACGTGTGGATTATAACACAAGGCAGTCGGACTCGTTAAACAGAGAAGCACAACAAGTAGCTTCTTTAGCCTCATTGAATTTACTGATGGGTGAAGATGCTTATAAACTATATGATTTAGATGAAGATTTGCAACTGAACACTTTACTGCAACCAATTGATAAAAACAGATTACAACAACTAAGCCCTTCTTTGTTGGTAGCCAAACAAACTGCAGAGGCATCTGCACTTAATGCAAAAGTCGCTAAGACATTTATGTTGCCTACGCTTACAGTTAATGGCGCATATGCATACAATCGCACACAAAGTCAAGCAGGTTTTGCATTATTCAACCAGAGCTATGGACCGAGTGGTAGTGCCAACCTGAGTGTGCCGCTATTTCGTGGTGGTAACATACGCAGGCAGGCAAAAGTAGCATCGCTACAAGCTACACGCGACCAGTTGTTGTACGATTGGCAAAATACTGAACTCAGCAGACAGTACCGCACCACTTGGCGTAATTATGAAATGGCATTGGCGGCATACAAACTGGAGCAAGAGAACATTGGCTATGCTAAAGAAAACCTTGATATACAAAAAGCACGTTTTCGTGTAGGTATTGCAAATACACTGGAAACACGCGAGGCGGAGAATAGCTACGTACAGGCACTGCAGCGTTTATTCACCGCAGCCTACAACCTGAAAGTAAGCGAAACAAGAGTGCTGGAACTGGAAGGGGGCTTGGTTAAACAAACCCAAGTAAGACCTGAACTATAGGTAATGCTACAAATCCGATTTGTAAGCACCACCACAAGGCTTTATTTGCTTTCAAAAAAGAAAAAGCATAGTCCATCAACAAAATCACTAAAGTCACTAATGTGAAGATTGCGGTCGAGCCATATCTTAATAAGGCTATTACAGATGTACACTCCTTTGGCTCGCCATAGACGAATAAAGAGCGTATTGCAAAACATAGTACTACAAGTGCAGTTATTCTTAAAGGTGATAAATATTTTATGAAGATTTTCACTGTCATTAAATGTAGTTATTCTATCACATAAATAATAAAGCCCTTCCATGAGGGGCTTTATTACTTATGATTAGATATGCTGTTTGAAATACTCAAGCGTCCTGCGCAGACCTTCGCTACGGTCTATTGTAGGTTGCCATCCCAGTATTTCTTTTGCTTTGGTAATATTCGGCTGACGTTGTTTAGGGTCGTCTTTGGGAAGTGGTTCGAATACTATTTTAGATTTAGAACCAGTCAGTGCAATCACTTCTTCTGCAAACTGTAACAGGCTTATTTCTACAGGATTGCCAATGTTTACCGGCAGATGATAGTCGCTCAACAGCAAACGATAAATGCCTTCCACTAAATCATCGCAATAACAGAACGAACGTGTTTGTGAGCCATCGCCAAAAACAGTTACATCTTCGCCACGCAATGCCTGGCTCATGAATGTAGGCAGCGCGCGGCCATCATCGAGGCGCATACGAGGGCCGTAGGTATTGAATATGCGTATAATACGGGTTTCTACATTATGGAAGTTATGGTATGCCATGGTAATACTTTCCATATAGCGTTTTGCTTCGTCATACACACCACGTGGACCTATAGGGTTTACATTACCCCAGTATTCTTCTGTTTGCGGGTGTACCAACGGGTCACCATAAACTTCTGATGTTGATGCTACCAATATGCGCGCGCCTTTTGCTTTTGCTAGCCCTAGCAGATTGTGTGTACCCATAGCACCCACTTTCAATGTCTGTATTGGCATTTTCAGGTAATCAATAGGGCTGGCAGGCGATGCGAAATGCAATATATAATCTATATGACCAGGTACGTGTACGAACTTGGTAACGTCATGGTGATAGAAGTCGAAATCTTTATTAGGAAACAGATGTTCAATATTCTGAATATTACCCGTCAGCAGGTTGTCCATACCTACTACGGTGTATCCTTCTTTCAGAAACCTGTCGCACAGGTGAGAGCCGAGAAAGCCAGCAGCACCTGTTATTAATATGCGTTTCTTAGTACTCATGTATTTCTATGCTGTTAAGTATGTTGTAATGAATTAATCAAGCACTCCACGCTCTCTGATGCCTGAGCCGTTGTTGACAGTTATCTTATCGCGCAAGCCCTCGTGTATAGTTTTACGCCCTATGCTTTCGTAGTAGAATCCAAGCTCTTCCATTTTCTCAAGACTATATACATTGCGCCCGTCAAAGATAGCTGGGAATTTAAGTGTATTACTTATCTGCTCGAAGTTAGGATTGCGGAACTCGCTCCATTCTGTTACAATAACTAGCGCATCTGCACCTGTCAGCGCATCATACTGGTCTTCTGCAAAGTATATTTTATCGCCCAGTATTTTTTTCACGTTTGCCATCGCTTCAGGATCGTAAGTACGTACCTGACCGCCGGCTTCCAGTATTTCGCGTATCAATTCCAAAGCAGGTGCTTCGCGTATATCATCTGTTTCTGGTTTGAACGCCAAGCCCCATACAGCAAATGTGCGTCCAGTAAGGTTTGTTCCAAATGCTTCACGTATTTTTTTGCCAAGGCGTAGTTTTTGTCTATCATTTACTTCCATCACAGTATTTACCAATCGGAAGTCGTATTCCAGTTCACGAGCAGTAAGTGCTAATGCCTGTACATCTTTTGGGAAGCAACTACCACCATAGCCCACACCTGGGAAGAGGAAGCGTTTGCCTATACGGGCATCGCTACCCATGCCTATTCGTACCATGTCCACATTCGCACCTGCTTTTTCGCACAGGTTCGCCATCTCATTCATAAAAGAGATTCGCATGGCCAGATAAGAGTTGGCAGCATATTTTGTCATTTCAGACGAACGTTCGTCCATGAAGTATATCGGGTTTCCCTGACGCACATAAGGTTGGTACAATTCTTCCATCAGCTTCCTTGCCTTGTCAGACGATGTACCCACAACTACACGGTCAGGCTTCAGGAAGTCTTCAACTGCTACACCCTCACGCAGGAATTCAGGGTTAGAAACCACATCGTAGAGGCTTTTATCCAGATTTTTTGCAAGCACAGCAGCAACTTTTTCAGCCGTACCTACAGGTACAGTACTTTTATTAACAATGACTGTATATTTGTCAATTATTTTGCTCAAGTCACCTGCAACGCCTAAAACATATCGAAGGTCTGCAGCACCATCTTCTCCCGGGGGAGTAGGTAGTGCAAGGAATACTATTTGTGCATTTTTAATACCATCTGCAAGAGAAGTGGTGAACGTAATACGTTTTTCCTTGATGTTGCGCTCTAGCAATACATCTAAGCCCGGTTCGTAAATTGGCGATTTGCCACTCTTAAGTTGGGCAATTTTATCCTCATTTACATCTATACATACTACATTATTACCTGTTTCGGCAAAACATGTACCAGAAACCAAGCCTACGTACCCTGTGCCGACAATTGCTACCTGCATAATGGATTGTTTGAGAAATTTTGCGCAAATGTACTCAATTTTTAGTCTGTCACCCTGTTATTATCAGGTAGCATATTAGCATATTCTGAAAATTTTTATTAGCATTACATAATCTTATTAACAGTTATTTTTGTATTATAATAAAACATAAAGTTTTATGAATAGCAAAAAGCTATTTACAGGGGTTGTATCATTGTGTCTTGCAATAACAGTCATTATCTCTGCTTGTAAAAAGAACGACGATGATAATGATGATTTAATAAAAGTTGAAAATACTGACTATAGCACACATAATGCACGAATGGAGCAAATAATGAATGATGCAATTAACTTCACGCATCAATCATATTATGCAGGGTTTTTAAATTTAAAATCAACAGGTGTTAGTGCATTCAGTTGTGCTACTGTTACTGTTGATACAGCAAATAAGTCTATTACAATTGATTTTGGGCAAGAATATTGTCTTTGTAAAGACGCACGTACGCGTAAGGGCAAAATTATAAGGAAGTATTCAGGCAAGTTTTCTGATACTGGTAAAAATCATACTATAACTTTCGAGGATTACTATATTAATAAGTATAAAATAGACGGTACTATTACTGTTATACATAAGGGTGCTAATAGTAATGGATTGCCATACTTTCAAGTATCCTCTAGTCTCTCATATACTAATGTAGATAACAACGAAACAACCATACGTAGTTCAGAGGGCATACGTACAGTGAGAAACGGAGATTTTTCTAATGATATTTACGATGACACATATGCAATTGACGGTTCGGGGTTACTAACAATACCGAATTCGGCTAAATACAATTATAGTATTGAGCAATCTATCAACATCAATCCTAACTGCGATTGGCCCCTACAAGGCATTGTTGAGTTCAGACAAGTTGAAAATGGACAAGCAAGATTATTTGATTATGGTACAATTGGCTGTGACAACAAAGCTACATTGCGTGTTGAAGGGGAAATAAAAGCTATTACATTAGACTAATAGTGCAATATATAATAAAGAAAGGGTAGCTACAGCTACCCTTTCTTTATTATAGGCATTTTAACAATACAGAAACAGCTTTTTGTATTTCATCTTTAGTGATGGTTAATGGTGGTGCTATCCGTATACAGCTGGCTGCAAAAAGAAACCAGTCTGAAAAAAGTCCGTTTTGCAGACAGCGTTGCAGGGTGTTTAAAACAGCCTGTTGATTTTCAAGTTCTACTGCCATCAACAGTCCTTTACTTCTTACCGATTTTATAGCAGGATGTACTAATAACTGCCTGAATAGTTTTTCTTTTTCTGCAACTGTATCAATAATATCGTCTTGCAATAACACATACATAGCAGCCATGCCGGCAGCACAGCTTACCGGATGCCCGCCAAACGTAGTAATATGCCCCAACACTGGTTGATGTGTAAAAAGCTGCATGGTGCTATGAGCAGCAACAAAAGCGCCAAGCGGCATACCACCCCCTAATGCTTTACCTAGCAATAATATATCTGGCACAACACTATAATGCTCAAAAGCCCATAACTTACCAGTGCGCCCGAAACCGCATTGTATTTCGTCCATTATGAGCAATGCGCCTGTTTCATCGCACTTTTTGCGGATGCGCTGCAACCAGTCTGCAGATGCAGGGGTAATCCCCGATTCTGCCTGTATTGTTTCAATGATTACGCATGCAGTATGTTCGTTGATGGCATTGATAAAAGCATCGCTATTATAATCATGATGCCATACACCAGGCATTAACGGACGGAAAGCATTACGCCAGTATTCGTCACCCATCATACTAAGCGCGCCGAGAGTGGCTCCATGATAGCTTTTGTTACACGCCACTATATCTGTTTTGCCCGTTGCTCTGCGTGCAAGCTTGATGGCTCCTTCTGTGGCTTCCGTACCGGAGTTGGTAAAGTAAACACAATCAAGCTTAGGAGGCAGATTGTTTGTAAGCAATGATGCGTATTGCACTTGCGGGCTTTGCACTACTTCGCCATAAACCATTACATGCATGTACTTTTCTACCTGCGCATGTACTGCATCTTTTACTGCCTGATGCCCATGCCCTATATTACAAACGCTGATACCACCAATGAGGTCGAGGTATTGATTCCCATCTGCATCATACAAGTAACAACCAGATGCATTATCTATGTGTAATCCGATAGGAGCATCGGATGTTTGTGCAACGTGCCTCAGAAACAAACTACGGATATCCATGTTCAAATATTATATTAAGATACAGGATGTAAGCCTAAAGATGCAGCTTTTATTATCAGGTAATCATAAGCTGCTTCGTACGTGTTTGGTATTTCACCATCTAATATAGCTTCTCTTATGGCTGTCTTCAATGTACCTACATCGCGTGATGGTTGCAGGTTGAATAACCTCATAATTTCTTCCCCACTGATGGGTGGTTGCCAGTTACGTATCTTATCTGCTTCTTCAACTTCTTTCAGACGTTTTTTTACTAACTCAAAGTTTTCGAGGAAGCGCTTTACTTTTTGTTTGTTTTTGGATGTAATGTCACTTTCGCATAGCACCATCAGGTCGTCAATGTCGTCGCCGGCGTCGAACAAAAGTCTGCGCATGGCTGCATCTGTTATATCTTCTTTCGTAAGGCTAATGGGGCGCAAGTGTAAGCCTACTAATTTTGCCACATACTTCATCTTTTCGTTTTGCGGCAGTTTCAATTGTTTAAAGATGCGTGGTACCATACGCTCTCCTACCGCATCGTGCCCGTGAAATGTCCACCCATGCCCTGGCTCGAAACGCTTGGTAGCTGGTTTGGCAATATCGTGCAGTAGGGCAGCCCAGCGTAGCCATAAATCTTTACTACGTTCCGCTACATTATCTATTACTTGCAGTGTGTGGTAGAAATTATCTTTATGTCCTTTACCATCTATCATTTCTGTTCCTGCCAACTCGGTAAATTGCCAAAAAAATTCTTTGAGCAAGCCGCTTCGGTACAAAAGGTCTAAACCAACAGATGGTTTGTCAGTTAATATTATCTTATTCAATTCATCTGCAATTCGTTCGCCAGATATGATTTTGATACGTTCTTTATTTCGAAGGATTGCTTCAAAAGTTTCGGTTAGTATGTTGAAACCTAATTGATTAGCAAAACGTATGCATCGCATCATACGTAGTGGGTCGTCAGAGAATGTAATATCTGGGTCTAAAGGTGTGCGTAATATTTTGTCACGCAAATCTTTAATACCGCCAAAAGGATCTACTAACTTTCCAAAGTCATTTTTATTCAGACTGATAGCAAGTGCATTGATAGTAAAATCCCTTCGCTTCTGGTCATCGTCCAGTGTACCGGGTTCTACATCAGGTTTGCGACTATCCCTGTTGTAAGACTCCCGTCTTGCACCAACAAATTCTATATCAAACCCATTGAGGTTGAAATGCGCTGTACCGAAGTTTTTAAAAAAATTCACTTGTGGGGGGTGTTGGTAAGTAGCCGCTACCGCATGTGCCAATTCTATGCCATTACCCACACATACAAAGTCAGCATCCTTTGTTTTTCTGTCTAAAAGCTTATCTCGCACAAAACCACCTACCAGATAACAAGGCACCTGTATAGCATGCGCCACATCACCTATGCGGTGCAGCAAATCAAGCTCTTCTGGTGTACAATTAATATCCATACGGGCTGGCAAAGCTACTATTAATTTAAGGGCGAATGATGGTTAGGTTCCCATCGTCATCAATTTTTACTAAACGTGATGGTTGCTTTATGCTTGTATCCTCTTGTCTGTATTGCACTACATAGTCGACGCCTTGTATTATTGCAGCATCTATCATGCTATACGTAGCTGGCGTTGGCTGTCCGCTTATGTTAGCAGATGTAGATACCAAAGGTCGTTGTAAGCGTTTGATAAGTGCTTTGCAAAATGGATCCTGTGTAACACGAATGGCGATACTGCCGTTTTCATTCACTGCGTTATCTGCAAAGCCTATAGCACCATCATATATTACCGTAGTAGGTGTATCAAAGCTCTCTACAATAGCAATAATATCCGGTGGTGGAGCGGCTATATATTCCACTATATCTTTAGCTTCTGCAAGCAGTACTATCAGGCTTTTTTCTTTAGGGCGTTGTTTCAAATGAAAGACTTTATCTACTGCTACTTCGTCAACTGCACTGCAACCTATGCCCCATACAGTATCTGTAGGGTATAGTATTGTACCGCCGTTAATTATTGCGTTAAAGCATTTTTTAATATCTAATTCAAAGTCATTCATAAAGCTCATATATCAGGATTATTCTGTAAATTTGATATTCAGGCAAAAATAATGATACTTAACAGGGTATTAACAACCTAATTCGTGTCGTATAGATGTCTTAGGTATTAAATTTGTAGTAATTATTAAAACAATTATTGAAATGAAAAAGATATTACTTTCAGCTAGCTTATTAGCAATTTTTAGTGGTTTTGCATCTGCACAAGATAATCATGCTGGTCATAACCATGCTACGGCAGCTACTACTACACCGGCTAACACACAATCATTACCACAAACTGCACCTGCTTCCACAAGTTTGAAAGCTGAAAATATGGAGTTTAAAAAAGACCTCCATGATTTTGGTACTATAGCTGAAGGGCCTGACGCAGAAGTGAAATTTGAGTTTAAAAATACAGGTAAAGAGCCAATAATTGTATCATCTGCAAGTGCATCTTGTGGTTGTACTGCCCCAGAATATTCTAAAGAGCCTGTATTGCCTGGCAAAAAAGGCTATATCAAAGCTGTATATCATTCAGCTGGTAGGCCAGGTCCATTTAACAAAGCCATTACTGTTACATCAAATGCTGGTGTTAAAGTGTTGACTATTAAAGGTACTGTTGAAAAAGCACCAGAGGCTTCGGTGCCAGCGAATAAGTCTATGATGAAGACACAATAATTGTATTAAAGATTTGTTGAGAGATATAGATATATGAAACATCTTATAGCTTTTGTAATATCTGTGTTTACTGTTATTGCAGTAAATGCTCAGAATGGACCTCAGTTTAAATTCAAAACCGAAACACACGACTTTGGAACAATCAAGGAAGGGCCAACTGTCAAGTATGATTTTGAATTTACAAATACTGGGAAAGAGCCTTTGATAATATATGATGCAACAGCAGACTGTGGTTGTACAAAGCCAAGTTGGCCAAAGCAACCTATATTGCCCGGCCAAAATGGTAAAATAACTGTAGAATATAATACACAAGGTCGTGTTTCGCCTTTCAGTAAGTATATCTACATCAAATCGAACGCTCCGGGACAAAGTGGTAAAGAACGATTTGAACTGAAGATAAAAGGTACAGTTGTTAATGCTAAAGAACCTGAACCGAAAGGTTAGGTTTTCGGAATCAAATACACTAATAATAAAAATAGCCACACAATTTGTGTGGCTATTTTTATTACTCTGATAGCCAAATACGCTTGTTGTTTTCTATTTTTGCGCTATGCCAGTAATTTCACATCGTGGGGCACAAATGCCTCCATCGCCCATCAGAAAGTTGGTGCCATTTGCAGAAGCTGCTAAAAAACGTGGTACAAAAGTATATCACCTAAATATTGGTCAGCCTGATATAGAAACTCCTAAAGCTATACTGGATGCTGTTCGCAATGTAGATATGAAGGTGCTTGAATATAGCCATAGCGCGGGCTTTGAAAGCTATCGCAAAAAGCTGGTGGAATATTATAAACGCAATGATGTAAATATTAATCACAATCAGGTAATAGTAACCACAGGAGGATCGGAAGCCATTCTATTTGCTATTATGAGTTGTATGGACCCTGGCGACGAGATTATTATACCTGAACCTTTCTATGCAAACTATAATGGCTTTGCAACCAGTGCAGGTGTAAAAGTTGTACCTATACCATCTACTATTGATGATGGTTTTGCGCTGCCACCTATTGAGGCTTTTGAAAAAGCTGTTACTACCAAAACAAAAGCTATAATGATATGCAACCCCAATAACCCTACAGGCTACCTATATAGCCATGCGGAATTGGAAATACTGAAAGAAATATGCCTTAAGCATGATTTGTTTCTCTTTAGTGATGAAGCATATCGTGAGTTTTGTTACGATGACAAACAGCACATCTCAGCTTTATCATTAGAAGGGCTGGAAGACCATGCTATATTGATGGACACAATATCGAAAAGATATAGTGCTTGCGGCGGTCGTATAGGTGCATTTGTCACAAAAAATCAGCAAGTATTAGATGCAGCCATGAAATTTGCACAAGCACGTCTTAGTCCACCTTCATTTGCGCAAATACTGGGTGAGGCTGCAGTTGATTTACCCGCCGATTACTTCAACGAAGTACATGCTGAATACAACAAACGACGCGATTTATTAGTAGCACGACTACAGGCTATGCAAGGAGTAAAATGCCCGATGCCTGGAGGAGCATTTTATGCTATTGCACAACTACCTGTTGATGATAGTGAAAAATTCTGTCAGTGGTTGTTAGAAGAGTTTGCTCACAATGGAGCAACGGTGATGATGGCACCTGCTGCAGGTTTCTATGCTACGCCAGGTAAAGGCCGTAATGAAGTAAGGCTGGCTTATGTGCTAAATACAGATGATATTAATAATGCTATGGACTGCTTAGAAGCAGCATTGAAAGCATATAACCAGTAAGTTATAGTTGTGTGTATTTATTGGAGATGTTTTTACTTATTCCTCTAAAAATGAAGGAACTGGGCGACCTACACGCTCACGGTAATTAACGCCTTTTTTATCAAGTAGGGTATAGTAATATTCACTCATATCGTTTACCAAGCGCTGGTAAGAAAATTTACTTTGTACAAAGTTTCGACCTTGTGAGCCAAAGTAGTTGCGCATTTCGGGTTTATTGATCAGTTGGAGTAATGCCTCCGCAAATATATCTGCCTGATTGGGTTCGGTGATAAAACCACACAAATTATCTGTAACCACATCTGCTACGCCCCCAACATTTGTAGAAACAACCGGGCGTGATGCTGCCTGTGCTTCTATCAGCGATACAGGCGTACCCTCATTATGAGATGTTAAGGCTACAATATCTAATCCTGCTAATACTACATCCATATCCGTTTGCCAAGATGTGCAAATAGCGGTAGCCTCTCTTGGGTTTTCTGGGTAGTAGGCATAATCAATACCGGCTTCCTTGAATTCGTTTTCCATTTGCAAACGCATATCGCCATCGCCTATTACAACAAACTTTACTCTTGCAGATGTTTGCGCTATAACCTTTTTAGCTGCTGCCACAAACAGGCTATGGTTTTTTACTGGCACTACACGACCTATAATGCCGATAGCGATATCTCCTTCATACAGGTGATATTTCTGTCGAAACTCTGCACGTTTTATATCCTGATGTTGTTGAAACTTATCTAAGTCTAAACCAAGCTGAATGATTTTCATTTTTTCAGCAGGGCATATTTTGTATATGTCTGTCAGTTCTTGCTTTTGCAACTCACTAATGGCTATTATGCCTGTAGAGCGTTTGGCAAGATATCGTTCAATTTGTATGAAAGTATTAGTTTTCCACTTATTGAAATAACTATGAAATACGTGCCCGTGGAAAGTATGCACGATAACAGGTACTTTACAAGCATCTGCAGCCAATCTGCCAATGACACCCGATTTGGCGGCATGGGTATGTACTACGTCTGGTCGAAATTTCTCAATAAGCCTTTTTATTTTCTTGTAAGCAATACCATCATCAACAGGATGTATATTGCGTTTCATTTCCGGGACTTCAACAGGGGTAATCCCTAAATCCATACTCAGGTGGTCGGCATCTTGTTCATGGTCGTCTTTGCCACCAATTACAAGCATGGTTTCAAACTCAGGTGCCATATACTTGGTAAGGTATGTAGCATTGATGGCTGGCCCACCTATTATCAATCTGTTTAGAATCCTTAAAACCCGTGGCATCAGTAACTTATAACCGCATGAAATTACGATAAATCGGTTGGTATTAATAGTGGTTGCATCAATTGAAATACTTTTTCCACCAATATTGAAACACAATCAACGCCCAAATGGTGGCGTGGCTGTCTTCGGGGTTGTTGCTGTGTAGTTTTTTCTTCAGTTGTTCAACTACATGCGGATTGAATATGCCTTGCTCATCTACAAAACGTTGATTCAGCAGGTCGTCATTAATAAGTCCCCATAATTCTTTACGAAACCAATCGAGCAATGGTATCTCAAAACCATGCTTAGGACGGTTGTATATTTCAGCTGGCAGCATGCTGCGGAATGCATCTTGTACAATTCTTTTCTTCATACTGCCATTTACCTTATAATCAACAGGCAACGAAAATGCAAAATCAACTACTTTGTAGTCGAGGAATGGGCTGCGCACTTCAAGGCTGTTTGCCATACTCATCATGTCCACCTTTACAAGCATATCGCTCAGTAGCACAAGGTTCATATCTGTCAATAATACTTCATTATAGTCGCCTGTTTTGAAGTATTGTAAGATTTCTTCTCTTTGCTTTGCGGATAATATTTTATCCACTTGTTTGTTTGCAGTATCTGTCAGTAATGCTGATGCTTGCTGTGGCGTGTTGAATGACGCCCAACGCCAGTAGCGGTCTTTTTCTGACAGATTTGCCCCCTCTGCAAAGCGGTGTAACTGACGGAAAAGATTGGTGATTTTATTGTTTCGGCTACGAGGTAATTGTTTCCATACCGGTCCGCCTGCTTTTACAAGTGTGTTGAGTAATGACTGTTGCCTGATTTTCCATTCGGCAGCATGTTTGTTATATCCGGCAAATACTTCATCGCCACCATCTCCGCTAAGGGCAACGGTTACGTGCTTACGCGTATGGTGGCAAAGTATATATTCGGGTATAGCAGACGAATCTGCAAAAGGTTCATCTAAATAATCCAAAACACTATACAGGTGTTCCAGAAAATTATCTGTAGTGAGCGAAAATACGGTATGATTGGTTTTGTATTTATCTGCAACCAACTTGGCGTATTTTGTTTCGTCAAAAAAAGGATTGTCTTTGTAGCCTATGGAAAATGTATTGAGTTGATCTGTATGCCTGCTTGCTAATGCAACAATGACTGATGAGTCAATGCCACCACTAAGAAAAGCACCAAGTGGTACATCTGCTATCATTCGTTCCTGTATGGATGCGTCCATGTGTTTTATTAGCTCATTCTGAGCAGTTTCATAGTCGTATCTGCTGTACTGGTCTTTTTTTATTTGTATCTGATAATATGCTTTTATCTCTTTAATCCCAGTACTGTCACAAACCATATAGTGCCCTTGCGGCAGTTTAGTTACACCATTTAATAAGCTGTATGGTTGTGGTATATAATTCAGTTGCAGATATTGATGCAGTGCTGTATAGTTGATAGATTTAGTAATGTTCCACTCCATCAGAGCCTTCATTTCTGATGCAAATGCCAGGTGTTCTTCGGTAGCATGATATACAAGTGGCTTTTTACCAAACCTATCTCGTGCCAATATCATATGCCCGTTTTCAGCATCGTAGAAGCTGAAAGCAAAAAAGCCGGCTAGCCATTCAATACAAGCCTCACCATATTTTATCAATAAATAGAGCAATACTTCAGTGTCTGAAGTGGTTTTAGCTCCGCCAACGCGCTGCCATACATCTTGCAGGTATTTGTCTGATAAGGACTGATAATTGAATATCTCGCCATTAAAGACAATTGTGTACCTGCCCGAAACATCCGTCATGGGTTGAGATGCGCCTGTAGAGGTATCAATAATAGACAAGCGACGATGCCCTAATGCCACATTATTATGTTTATAAACATTGCCTGTATCCGGACCTCGAAGGAATAATTTGTCTGTTGATTGTGTTATTTTTGTAAGGTTGGTTGCAGTGCTTGCCCTGAAAGCGTAATAACCTGTAATGCCACACATGAGACAGAAAAAATAGCAATGAGAACGTTAGTAATAATGAAATTTTAAAACTCCTGATGCAAGATAGCAATCAATTTATTACGTTGCTCGACTATTTGTTGCTTCCTTTCTATTTAGGCATCATTTATCTGATAGCTATTAAAATACGTGATGTTAAATATCCACCCGGACATAAATGGCGTCCTTACTTTATTTCAGGACTTACGGTGAAAATTTGCGGTGCCATATTTATAGGGCTTATTTATCAATATTACTATGGCGGCGGTGGTGATACTGTAAACTATTTCAGGCATGCTGAGGTGATAAACTGGTCATTCAACGAATCTGCTAACAAATGGTTTAATTTACTATTTCACATCCCTGAATGGTATGACCCATCCTATTATGGCAAGTATACATCCCAAATGACATGGTATTACGAAGGCGCTAATGAATATGTAGTCTGCGCTATTATTGCCTTTTTAGGGATATTTACTTTTACTACTTACCTGCCTACTGCTGTATTGTTGGGTACACTTGCCTTTACAGGACTATGGGCACTTTTTCGCACTTTTGCCACTAAATACCCTATGTACACAAAGCAAATAGCTATTTGTGTATTGTATATACCCAGCACCGTAATGTGGGGCTCTGGCATATTTAAAGATACAGTGTGTATGTTTGGCCTTGGCTGGCTTACTTATGGTGTGTTCAGGCTGCTGATAAACAGAGATTTCAGCTTTAGTACTATCGCGCTTACATTAATGAGTTTTTTCCTCATTGTATCTATCAAAGTGTATATCATCATGGCTTTTTTGCCTGCATTAATGTTGTGGGTATTGTTTTCTTATTCGCACAAAATAAGAAGCTCTTTTGGCAGGTTTATGGTAAAGATATTGGTAATAGGTGGTGCGGCAGGTGGTTTTATGGCCATCTCGTCGGAGTTCGCAAGTTCCCTTGGTAAATATTCTTTGGAAAATGTTGCACAGACATCATACATCACTAGCACCTATATCGCTTCCGTATCAGATGAAGGGTCGGCATATAATCTGGGTACTATGGACCCGTCATTAGCTGGTATGTTAAAAAAGTTCCCGCAGGCGGTGGTGGTGTCATTATTCCGCCCGTATATATGGGAAACAAGAAAAATAATGCAGATGCTGAATGCCTTGGAAGCCGCCATGTTTTTATGGGTAACCATCAAAGTACTCATAACTATAGGTCCTCGCAGGACATGGGCTACTATCTCATCAGACCCTACAATTCAGTTTTGCCTCATCTTCGCTATCATCTTCGCATTTGCAGTTGGCATATCTTCCGGTAACTTCGGTGCCTTATCTCGCTATCGCATACCTGCACTGCCTTTTTATGGAGTAGCTATGATGTTAATTTATTACAAAAACAATTCTTTAGAGAAGAATATTTTTTCTTTCAGGTTGAAATAATGTCAACTAAATAATTGCAGAAATATAGTGTTTTGAGATTGTGTACTGTATAATTTCAGCATATGTGCCTGTCCTGCTAATCCCATTTGTTCTCTTTTGTTGGCATCAGTAATCAACGCTTCCAGATATTTTGCCCATTCTTCGTCATTATGACAAACATATCCATTTATACCATTTTGTATGATGACGCTATTAACACCTACTGGGCTTGCTATAGCGGGAATAGCCAAAGAAAGGTATTGTATGAGTTTGAACCCGCATTTGCCCTCACTCCAAGCATCGGCATGTAATGGCATGATGCCGATGTCAATTTTTAGTAAGTCAGGTATTTCTGTAGATGCATCCCATCGTATAAACTGATAATCCTTTAATGGTAGTTCGGGGTTTTTATCGGCAATTACCATAAAAGTGAAATCATGCTTTTGCTGCAACTGGCTAATAACATCAATGATGCTGCTAAGATATGGCAGGGTAGAGTGGCTGCCCGTCCACCCTACAACGGTTTTTTGGTTCCCATGTGTTTTAGTGCCTTTGTGCATCCGCTCCATATCTACACAAGTTGGCATTAATATTACATTACTGTTGTATTGCAATGCATAAGTACGCAAGTAGTTGTTGCCTGCTGCTATTTTATAAGACCATTTAACGATATGCTTCGTTTTCCAAAAACATTTAAGATTAGCTGCTATGCTGTTTTGCCTGCTGGTGTTTGGTATCCAAATTGCATCATCAAAATCGAATATCATTTTTTTGCGCCATAGCTTAGATACTACCCACTCGAATACAGGCGGCCCTAATGGTGCAGCTTCTCTATGCACAAACACATAATCGTAACTATGCACATCAATGAATACTGTTTTGATGCGCGACAAATAGCCTTTTACAATACCCCATGCTTTTTGCAAGACAGAACCTTGCTTATATAAATGTCTCCATATATCATCGTCCATAAAAGGAGCAATGCGATAATAAATACCTGCTTGTTTCAGATATGGCTCAAACAGTTCGACACGGAAGCGCTGTGAGGGCGCTTTGCCGAGGGGGTAAGGAACCATAAATAAAACTTTTACCTTCTTCATTATGCTACAAGTATAGCTTCAAATTGTTGTATAAATTGTTCTTTGCTAAATTTTGCTCTAACGTACTTTTTACCTGCTTCTGCATACTGATTCCGCAGATTATTATCACTGGCTAAGGTAAGTATCGCGTCTGTCATTGCTGGCACATTAGCTACAGGCACAAGCAACCCGGTTTTATTTTCTTCAATCACTTCTTCCGGCCCACCGCATTTAGTGGCAATTATAGCCGTGCCATAATAAGCCGCTTCCAGACAAGTCATGGATAATGATTCGGAATCGGAGAAATTAAGTAGTATATCAGCGGCTTTTATTTCAGCTTCTATATTACTGCTGAAATCGGCGAAGTTGACTGCATGGTTTAATTGCAATTGGGTTGCTTCATCTATTAGGCTTTGTTTGAATTGTCTGTTTTTATCTAATCCCATATCGCCGCCAACAAATTTTAGCCGTAGCTGTTTATTTACGCTATAAGCTTTGATAAATGCCTGTAATGCATAGTCCTGGCCTTTGCCACGTATATAGTTAGACAGATAAAGCAGACAAACAATACCATTGTTTGCTTTTAGTGATGTTATATTTTCAGCGAGATTAACTGGGTCGTATAGACGAATGGTATTATCTTTTTGCGGTAACTGATGTAGCACTGTGTCTGATACAGCTATTACTTTGTGTGCATACCGCTGTGCAAAAAAAGTCCATAATTTGCGAAATGGGGAAGGTATGGCTGCCGGCACAAAACGTACATAAGTAATAAGCTTTCCTTTATAGCCAAAGCATTTGAGCATGGCGCCCAAGAGATTGTAAAAATCATTCATCTGCACTACATCTATTTGCTGACGTTTTACAATGTGGCTTAGTTTGTAGGTATTAATAAGTAACACAAAAGGATATAACAACAACGATGGCGATTTTCTAATCTCCAGCATTTTAAGCGTGAGGTATGTCATCTTATATTCATCTAGAACAGCTTTTACTTTACTGTCTGGATGAATAATGAATATAAACTTGTGTTTGTCTGATAATAACAAAGCCTCGCTCAAAGCACATTTGAATGCACCTGTAAAAGCCATAGAGTTATCTATTATCAGTATGTTCATTTATCCTTCTATTACATTTACCCATTGTTGCAACATGGCATCAAGGGTAAAGCGTTTTGTTAGTTTTTCAAATTCACTATTACTTGGTGTTGGTTTTTGCAGCCAATCTACAATAGAATTTACCCACATTTTTTGAGTTTCGATCGTTAATACATTTACCATGGGTAATAATGAGCCGACAGGTGTATTGACATGGTAGTTTATCGGTTCTGTATGTAGGTTCGGGATATTAAGTATTTCCCTTGGTCCAGTTGGGCAATCAGTTGATACGACTGGTATGCCACAAATCAATGCTTCGGCTAGTACATTCGGGAATCCTTCCCAAGAAGAAGTAAGGGCAAATAACGTACTATGTTTGTAAAATTTAAAAGCATTATGTTGAAAGCCCATCAGGTATACATCTGCATTGCTTCTGTCGCCAGATTGCCAATCGCATATTTTAAGGCCGATTGAGTTACAAATAGAAATTATCTGCTGTTTAATTTCGCCATCCCCTAAAATGATTAAACGGGATTCACTTTTTTCTTTTACTTGTTTAAAAATTTGAATGAGCTTATCATACTCTTTCCCAATATGTAATCTGCCAGATGATATGATTACAGGTTTTGTGAAAATTGTTTCTTCATCAGGCGATAATTTTTCTAAAGACTGATTAATAATAGTATCAGTTTCATAAAAGTTGTTTATAGTAGTTAATTTTTTCCTGTCAATACCGAAATGCAGGTGTAGCTCGTCAGTCAATGCATTTGTTACACATACTATTTCATCTGCTTTGCTATAAAAGCGAGGGATAAGTATTTTCTTTCTGATAGCACCCATTGTGCCGCTTATCACCTTGTCGTGCATTTTAGAGCCACGAATACTTAATACTACTTTTTCTTTTCCTTTAGTTAATACATTTACATAATCTGGCCCTTCCAGAAAACTAATTGAAACATCAGCGTTAGTTTCTTTTTTCAGTCGCTTTAGTCTTTGAATACGATAACGCCATGCTTTTATTTTGCCAATCACACCACTATGTGCAGGCGGGTCTATAAACACTACATTTTTACAAGTCTTATAAAATTTTTCTCTGTCTGTGCCTGAGAGTATGCAAAGCGTAACATTATACCCGTATTGCTCAAGGTAATAACTAAGCAAAGAGATAGAGCGTTCTGCCCCACCTTTACCTAATTCCGAACCTATTAACAATACGTTTTTCATTTCTTATACTTTTTGTTCAAGGTAATTTGCTACTTGTGTTATGAACTCCTGCATACTATAGCTATCCATATTGTGTTTCGCATTCATTCCCATTGTTCTGGTCGTTTCACGATTATTAAATGCATACAATATCCGTTCTTTAATAGCTTCTTTATCTCTGATGGGAATCACCCAGCAGCCTGAATTGTTCCTGCTAAGTAACTCAGCAGAGCCACAATGGTCTGTAATAATAGATGGTACTGCATTGTGAGCTGCTTCTAATGCAGTCATGGGTGCTCCGTCAATAAGACTAGGTACAGCTAATACATCTATCTTTTGCATAAATGCACTGCTATCAGCAACATGCCCTTCCCACACAATATTTTTGAGATTTGCATAGTGGGTGTTTACATATTGTTGCATAGCGCCGTCCACAGCTCCCCCTATATGCAGTGTTATGTTGCTATATCTAGATTCCTCACAAATCTCTTTCCAGGCATCAAGCAAATAATGCAAGCCTTTCAGGATAACAGTATGGGCGATATAACCTGCATGAAATTCATTCTGATTGTTTGTTTTATGTATAGTGACTGGTTTGAAGTCTGGGGTCATATGTCCTAGTAGTTGTACTACCTCCGCTTTATGTCCTGCATTGCTGTAAGACGTATAAACAGTAGGAAGCGAACCTATTACTATATCTACATAGCCAATGCTATTATTAAAGTAATCAATCCTTTTTTTGTAAGTGTATGCATCGGTTGTATTAATGCCCATGCGTTTGTTTTCTTCCGCCACCAATTTGTATATATAGTTTTCTTCTGGTGTGCCGGGTAGCAGTACAATAACAATGTTCAACCTCTTTGCCCGCTTGAAAGTACGGTGCATGAACGCGTTGGTGGTAAAAAGTATGTCCGTGTCTTTGCTTAAACGCCATTGGCAAAACCAATCAAACAACATTTCTTGCCATAGCCTGAATTTGTAGGAGGGTATATTGAAGAAGCTGACCAATTTATTAAGTGCTAACAAATAAAATCTGGACAAAAAACTTACTGGTACAGACTTAAATGGTGTGTCAAACTTGCCTTTAGAATGTACAATGAAGTTTGCCAATAGCTTTCTTTTGTCTAATGTATCAGAAAGCATATACCCTAGGCGTGCCATACCTGCACCACTTGTGGCAGATAAAGACTGAAAAGAAACGACTTGTATTTTCTTCGCCATCAGATGCTTGTTTTGTTATAGTTTTTCGCACCACTTATCCCACCACATCATGAAACTAAGTATTCGCCACATTTTTTCAATGTTGTATTCTTTGTTGTTTTGTTTGTTCCATTTGTACTTTTTATATTCAGCTAATACAGCATTTGCATTAAATACTCCTGTTTTTTCAATGCGGTGTTTGGCAAAATAGTGTTCAAATAAAACGTCCATATGTTGGCTGAACCAACTGAAAATAGGTATTGAAAAACCCATCTTGGGGCGGACAAACATTTCTCTTGGTATGTATTCAGCTAGTATACGTTTTAGAATCCATTTACTTTCATTGTCTCTCCATTTGAGTTGAACTGGCATCTGACAAGCTATTTTTACAAGCCTGTGGTCTAGGAATGGTTCGCGACCCTCAATGCTGTTGTACATGGTCGCTCTATCCATTTTTACCAGCAAGTCATCTGGCAGATAGTGGCTTATGTCATAAAGCATCAATCCGGTCATGTCATCTCTTACTAATTCTGTGTCTTGAGTGTCCCTGCCATTTCTTTTAAGCAACGACTTCATTTCTAAATGACCTTGATTTGCTAAGAAGGAATTATAGAAGTTGCCAAGCTCATTAACGCCTAGCAGCTCATTTAATACTGCTACTCTATGTTCTGTGTTTTTGCTGTATATATATCTTAATATGCCAGTCTCATATAATGCTGATGTTCCCCAATTCATCGCCTTACGCAAGGCAGAAGGTATAGATGCAAAACGTTCATAATAATTCAGGGTGGTATGATAATGCCTATAGCCAGCAAATAACTCATCACCACCATTAGCAGATAATACCACTTTTACGCCCTGCTCTGCTGCCAGCTTCGATACAATTGTGCTGGGTATGCCAGAGGAATCAGCATAAGGTTCATCATATATATCGTAAAATTTTTCAAGCACGGTATATGCTTCCTTTGTATCGAGTGTAAATTCGGTATGTTTTGTACCAAGATAGTTTGCTACTTTTTTTGCGTAAGGGGCTTCATTATACCTTTCATGGTCGAAGCCTATGGTGAATGTATTAATATTGCCATAATGTTTTTGTAATATGGCTGATACTAAAGAACTATCTATGCCTCCACTTAAAAATATACCTACGGGCACATCAGATACCATACGCAGGCTAAAGGCTTCAATTAATTCTTTATGCAATAATTCCTGCCATTCATCGTCAGACAATACAGGTGTAGGTTGTGCGGCTAATAATTTTGCATCCCAGTAGCAGTATGCACGAGCTTTACCGTCTTTATATTTCAGGTAATAGCCTGGCATTAATTTTTTTGCTTCTTTAAAAATGGTTTTTTCTTCAGAGATGTAACCAAACCTGAAGTATTCGTACACAGAATCATTATCAAGGGTCTTGTTTTTAATAAAAGGCAGGATACATCGTAATTCGCTTCCGAACGCAAAACCACCTTGTGTAGTGTAGTAGACTGGTTTTACGCCAAACCTATCACGAAACAGGTATAATGTATTTTCCCTTTTGTCGTACAAGGCAATAGCGAACATGCCAATAAAATGGTGTACCGCTTCTACTCCCCATCTGTGAAATGCTTTTATAATAACTTCTGTGTCGCAACGAGAGATGAAGTCGTAGCCCTCTGCAATCAGTTCTTTTTTTACATACTCAAAATTGTATACCTCACCGTTGTACACCATGCTCAGGTGTTCATAATGATAAGGCTGAGCACCTAGTTCTGTAAGGTCTATAATAGACAGCCTGTGGTGCATCAGTGTCAAGTCTTCGTGTTTGAAGATACCATTAGCGTCAGGTCCGCGGTGTCTGATACTTTCAAACGAAGCTTTTATCTGGTATTCATCATATTTTCCCCAACATCCTGCTATACCACACATACTATCTGTTATTTATCACTGTTAGTTGTTGTTCAAGGTAGTTTGCTATGTCCGTAATCAATTCATCCATTCGGTATGTATCAAGATTATATTTAGCATTCATTCCCATCATAGCTATTACATCTCTATTATTGTACGCCCAAGTCATTTTTTCTTTTATTGCTTCTGCATCCCTTATAGGTACAATCATGCAGCCTGTTTCATTCCTTGATAGCAACTCTGCAGAGCCGCAGTTTTCCGTTATTAATACAGGCACTGCATAATGCGCTGCTTCCAAAGCTGTGTAGGGGCCACCATCTATCAGGCTGGGTACCACAAAAAGATCTAATGTTTCGAGATATGCAGGCACATCGGGTATTCTGCCAAGATAATATACATCAGCTAACCCTTTGTAGTGTGTATTGATATAGTTTTTAATATTTGTGTCAACTTTTCCGCCAATGTATAGTTGTATATCGTACTCAGGATATTGTATTTTCAATAGCTTCCACGCATCTAATAAGTAGTGCAATCCTTTTAGCGCTACAGTATGTGCCAGATAGCCTATTTTGAATGATCCCGAAGATGCCCTTTTTTCTGTTATACTAACAGGCTTAAAGTCAGGTTTGATATGCCCTATCATTTTTATTACCTCACCCCTATAGCTTGACTGGCTATACGTATCGTAAACAGTAGGATAAGAACCTATAATTTTATCAATGTAAGTTATTGACCTATTGAATAGTGCAATTCGTTTGGGGTACGTGTATGCATCTTCTGCTACAAAGCCTAGTTTTGCCTGTTCTTCTATAATTATATTTCGGATAAAATTTTCTTCGGGATTTGCAGGTATAAAGATGATGGGTATGTTTAGTCGTTTTGCTTTTTTAAACGTGCGTCGCAGATATGGTTGTGTAACAAATAGCAAACCAGTATCAGCGTTTATTTTTGATACGCAAAGCATGTCATATATATACTCTTGCCAATACCTGAATTTATGTGGTGCGAAATGGAGGTAGCCATTTAGTTTATTGAGAATGAACAGTATATACCTAGATAGTGGTGATACAGGCGATGATTTAAATGTAGTTGTGAATTTTCCTTTTGAATAAACAATAAACTCTTGTAGAATACCTTTTTTGTCAAGCACTTCAGAAAGGTAATAGCCCAAACGTGCCATGCCTGCACCGCTATTGGCTGTTAGTGATTGAAAAGATGCGACTAATATTTTTTTATTTTTTTTCAATAGCTATCTATGGTTTTAGCATTTGTGAAAGTGACATCTTCTGCACGTTGTATTTTGAAATATAGTCGAGAAACTGCATCAGTACTTCTTTCATTGTTATTTTTTCGTCGTATACCATTGGGTAGTCAAATTCCACATAGTGAGTCGATAGCACAAAATCACCATCGTATTTGCGTACCATTTCGAAATCATCGATTAGTCTATTAAGCTTTGTGCCTGGTTGTAACGGATAGTGGTACGCAATTTCACTATGACTTGAAAATTTCAATACTTTGGGATAATCTGATTGTCTGTTAATGGTCTTGAATGCCAGCTGTTTGGCTATGTTAATCAATCCTTGCAGGTTTTTTTGTTTTCTATAAAAAGTTATACCCCCACCACAGATGTTTAAACCTGCTTTCAATACGCAATTATAGCCGTTTAATGATAATAGGTTTTGAGGTGGAGTAAATACGCTAATGTTAGTATTTAGTAGTTTATTCAGGTGCGCTACTTCTGTTTTTATTTCTTCTGTTACATCGCGTGTTGTGTAATATTCTGCGCCGCGAACATAGTTGTTAGGCATCTCGGTAGGTAGCACCTTATCCTCATTGCGATGGTACTTAGCATGGTATCCAACATCTAGTTTATTGGCAGCAAATTTATCATTCAGAAAGTTAATCAACGCTATGTTGTTTTCAATTGGGTGAGGTGTATTGTCATCTGCCCATGCTTGCCAATCAGTTTTTTGTTTGTCTCTATAGATTTGATGCACCCATTTTGCCCAATTGCCTTTTACCTTAGATATGAGGCACAGTGTAGGTTGGAATTCATCCCAAATATCTGCATAACAGTTCTCCAGCTCTGCGGGAGTAGTGAAGAAATTGGTATCATCGTCTCTAATGGCAAATCTCATATTCCAGATATCAATTGTTTGATATATTTTCAATTTTATCCAATATTACATCATAGTATACATCGTAGTATGATGTAACGCATTTGTCCATGTCAAACTGTTCGTAGCATACACTGGCGTTGTCTTTATGCAGCTTATACAGTATTTTATCACTGTAGTATTTTTCCATCGCATCTTTTACACCATCGACACTCACAATACCGTTTATTATAGGTACAATCTGACCAGCTATTAGCCCGTCTTTTTGAATCATATTCACTATCTCACCGGCATCTGACGCTATGCTAGGTATCCCACAACACAGATATTCAATAATGACAGTAGGTAGGCTTTCAGAAGGATATGTGGTTGGTAAAAGCCCCACATCCATTATTTGTACCCAGTCAAGTGGTTTGTCAGAGTGTCCTGTGAAATGAATATTGCTATGTATTGAGTATCTATCGCTAAGCGTACGTATGTGCTCGCTTTCTCCAACTAATACCAGGTGAGTATTTGCTTTGTTCAACTTTAAGAAAGCTTGTATAGCTATTTCCCATCCTTTTTCGGCTATGCCTCGAGATACCATGCCGAATATAAAATCGCTTGGGGGAATATTTAATAACTTCTTTAGGGAGTCAGCATCTTCTGTCGCTGAGCCATCATAACCATTGTATATTTTAGATAGTTTGTGCTTAGTAATCTGCTCGAATTTTTCGTGAAAGAAAGCAAGCTGTTTGTCAGATATACATACAATTTCATCAAGCTGCTTTATATTATTAAGAGCTTTGTTTTTGTAGTGTAATAAGGGTATGGGTAAATTACTCTCGGTTTTATTGTAGAACTGTAAATAATCACCATGCACAGTTGTGATGACAGGTTTTGCAAAACTACTTGCAACTTCAAGACATACTTTGTCAGACTTTAATAGGTTGCTGTGTATTACTTTTATTTTTTCTTTTCGGATAATTTTGGAAAGTGAACGTTTAATAAAGTAGTTTCTCAGGCTCACATCAATATTCATACGGAATAACGCTGCATCTATTTTGCTTAACAACCATGAAAAAGGAATAGAAGCAATTGTAAGTGGCACATCAGGTGCAAACAATTTATACAGACTTTCGTTAAATTTCTCTTCATAAAAGATGAAGATATGCACTTTGTGGCCCTTTTGCTTTAGTGCTTGCGATAGACGTAGCACAAAGGTTTCAGCTCCACCAGGATGGATTACTTCAGTAGCCAATAAGATGTTTAGCCTTTTCAACCTTTATTAATTAATGCCTAGATATCGTTTCTTAAAATAATACAATAATGTTCTATAAGCAGCACTATCTGTTTTTCCAGTACTCCAGCATTTTTTCAATAATTCTTTTGCCTGTTGCCATTGGTTTTTGTCTATAGCTTTTGCTGCCCACATTCTATAGCGTTCTGCCATTAGTTTTTTATTATTATACAAACCCTCTTCAAATGCATGCATATTTTTCTCATTGCCTGTTGAAAGGTAGTCGTTCCCTACTGTTGTCAACTGCCTGTACAGTTCTGCAATTATATCCTGTGCTATCAGTTTTCTTGGTTTGTCAAAAACATTGGTGAGCGAGTTAGGGTTAATGCGGTAACTATATAGCATGTCTTTAATGAAATATATCGGATATTTCTTATTGACACGCATCGTCCAATAATGGTCATCGCCATAGATGCCATTAAAGTATTCTGCAAACAATCCAAACTCTGTTATTAATTCTTTTCTGAACATGAGGCCTGGAAACCAAAATGGATAATTGAGTTGTAGTTCCGTAATAATGCTGTCGCTATCATACTTCCATGTCTGTAACAGATTTCCTGTAGTGTCTATGGTTATATAATTGCTGCCGCATATTTTTATGCCGGGATTGCTGATAAATACAGCTACTTGCTTTTCAAGCCTGTCTGTAGGGCAAGTGTCATCTGCGTCTAATTGTGTCAGCAGCTCTCCCGTAGCATAAGTGAATGCCCTGTTTTTGTTAGCAACATAACCTTTGTTTTCAAAATGTTCAAATAGCCTGATACGAGGATCATTAAACGACTTGATAATGTTGATAGTGTTGTCGGTTGATTTGTCATCACTAATTATAAGTTCCCAGTTTTGATAAGTTTGTTGCACGATGCACTCTATCGCCTCTTGTATAAAGGCCTCGGTATTGTATGAGCACATTATGACACTAACCTTCATCCCCTATTAATGCTTATTGTGTTTTACTAATTCGTCGTAAGTATAGCTAGCTGCAATACTGCCTTTGTTCAGTTCGTATATTTTATCGCAATACTTCAGCGACGTATATCTGTGTGCTATGATGATGATAGTAAGGTCTTCTTGCCCCAGTTGTCTGATGGAATTGGTGATTTCTTCTTCTGTTTTCGAATCCAGTGCTGATGTTGCCTCGTCAAATATCAATACCTGTGCACCTTTGTATATGGCGCGGGCTATGGCAATGCGTTGTTTCTGCCCGCCAGACAGGTTATTGCCCCTTTCATTCAGCATGGTGTGCATACCGTCTTCCCAGCCAGCAACAAGGTCTGATAAGCTCGATAATTTTATAGCTCTTTCCATGCGTACAGGGTCTATATTTTCTTTATCCTCACCAATGGCTATATTTTCTGCAAATGTTTTATTCATGATAAACACTTCCTGCCTTACATAGCCTAATATTTTCCACCACTGTGAGGTGTTGTTTTTTCGAAGTTCAGTACCGTCTATCAATATTCTGCCTTGTGTAGGGTAAAGGAATCCCAATATATTGCCAATCAGTGTAGACTTGCCAGCGCCCGACTTACCAATGAAGCCTATCTTCTCACCTTTTGTAATAGTAAGGTTGCAATTTTTTATTACTTCTTTATTGTCGCTAGGGTATTGGTAAGATACATGGTCGAATGTAATCTCGTTTTGGAAGTTGATAATTTCTGGTGTATCTGCCACTATGTTTTCTTCTTTCGGTATAAAGTCAGGATCGTTGAATACAAACTCGGTAGAGTTCAGGTTGTTCATTGCTATTACAAACCTGTTGACAGATGGAATACTTCTGTAGGCAATTACCGAGAAGAAGCTGATAGTCGTAATGATTTTTTCACTGTCTTTTAAAACAAATACACCATATAGTAGAATCAGTATAATGCAGAAGAAAATGGTAATCTCTATAATGCGTGTTGGTATGAACATCATGAAGTCTAATCTGCCCTGATATATACTATAGTTTTTAGCAAAGCCCTTGAAACGTTCTTTGAAGTTTTGCTCAGTGCCGGCTATTTTAATGTCGGTATAGCCGAATATCATTTCTTGCGCGCTGGCATATAGTCTGGTAGCATTTTCTGTTTTTTCAACTCCAGCTTGTTTTATCATGTTTTTCACACGATTGTAAAACAGCCCCATACTTGGTGCCATAACGCCTATCAGCAACAGAAACAACTTCCAGTCCCAAAGGCAGGTGCTGATTGCAGTCAACGCGAATATCATAGCCTCGTTGATAAGGATGATGGTAGAGATAGCTGCATTGCTACACAATGCTGCTTGATAAAATGTGAGTTTTGTTACCAATTCGTTTGATGTGTCTTTCTGAATATCTAGTAGTGGACGATCGTAGATTTTATCCAGCACATTCATAGATGATGTTACATACAGATTGCGTACAAAATTCACCTGCAGTTTGTTTATGTATAGTCCGAATGCGTTTTTGAGTATGATAATCAGGAAAAAGATGGATACAGTATAGATGAGTAATTGGTTTTTACTAAGAGAAGACAAAGCAGGTACGGCTGCCCCCATAGTTTTATGAAAATCCTCAGATAATACCAAGCCTACAACGGGTATCACAAAGCCCAAACCTATCAGGTCTGTAAGCGAACTGATAAAAGTAAATACCACCAACCAAAAGAAATGTTTCTTTTGAGCAGGCGTAAATAACTTGTATAACTTAGCAGAGCTTGCTACAGCACCAACCTGTTTTAAGTTCATTGCGATTCCTCTCTGTATTTTTACTTTGCAAAGCTACCCATCAACCGTTGCAGATGGTAGCCGTGCCATGTTATTGATATGTGAACGGCACTTTTGCCACACTGTCTTATTTTGTAAAAAATCCTTTCAAACCACCACCACCTTGCTTCTTCTTCGGGTTTGTTTCTTCATAATAGCCATAGCCATATCCATACCCGTAAGAATATCCATATCCACTACCGCCGTATCCATATCCGTATTTTTTCAAAAACTCTACACCATTAAATATGATGGCAGGGTTTTGCACTTTGCCGTCTTTATGCAACACATCAAACATACGTACCTGGTCTTTGATGGTATAAGACTGGCGGATAACAAACAGATTAATGCCAGCATATTGCGACAGTACCAACGCATCAGATACAAGTCCTATAGGTGCAGTATCTATAATGATTACATCGAACATTTCTTTCAGTTCCGCAATCATTTGTGCCGTTTTAGGCAACACAAGCAATTCGCCGGGGTTGGGTGGTATAGGGCCGCAATTAGCTATGTACAGGTTTTCGTGTATGCCCGATGCTTTTATAGCAATATCTAAATCGCCCATGCCAGCAAGGTAACTACTGATACCACCATGATTAGGCAAGCCAAGATATTGCGATATTTTAGGTTTCCGCAAGTCGAACTCCATGATGATAACACGCTTCTTAGCGAGCGTCATGGTGATACCGAGATTGATGGATATGAACGATTTACCCTCGCCACTGCTGCTAGATGTTATCATGAATACACGGTTGTTTTGTGCCGCCGCCATAAACTCAAGGTTGGCACGTATCAGGCGGAACTGTTCTGCAACACCCGTACGTATATGTGGGCCTACAACGATGGTACTCTCGCGATTTGTAGCAGCTTCTACTCGGCTGATGCTACCAACAATAGGTATATTGGTAAGCGATTCTATATCGTGGTCATTAATTACTTTGTTATTCAACATTTCTCTTGCTATCAGGTAACCACCTGGAATCAGCAAGCCAAGCAAGAAGACAATAGCATAGATGGTTTTTGGTACTGGTTTGATAGGTTGCGCTGATGCAAATGGAACTACTATTACTTTTGATTTATTGGTAGCTGCATACACAGATATTTCATTCTCAACATCTTTCTGATACAATAATAAGTATGTCTGTTGCAATACATCGTAGCCACGGCTTACGTCCTTTATATTGCGTTCTACATTAGGTGTGTTGCGGATTTTGCTGGTGTATTCCGCTGCATTTTTTGCTGCATTTTGTATTTCCAGATTTATTTTGTCTAATACTGCATCGCATGCTACGATAATGCGTCTACGCTGTTCTTTTATCTCGTATTCAGCCTCTTTCAATGACGGATGTTCTGGACCAACATTACGTGCAATAGCATCCCTTTGTTTTACTTCTGAGTTATATTGAGTTATTAAACCTGCCAGTGTCGGGTCGTCAGAACTTATGCTAAGGATAGTATATCTGTTTGGTGGAAGCGTCATAACAGTATTTCTAAGGCTAACCATACCCTGCTTCTGCACAAGTAGTGTATTAACTCTTGTTTCCGCTTCTGTCTTTTGCCCCATAAACTGCTCTGTTTGTGCAGTTGGATCAACAATGTCGTTATTCAGCTTTATGTCCACCTGCATTGAGTCAATGAATTTCAACTCGTCTTTGATGGTAGCTTTTTTTGCCTTCAGGAAATCGCGTGTTTTTTCGGCTTTTTTGTTGATATTTTCCAGTTCGTTTTTCTGGTAGAAGTGTATCAATGCATTCATGAAGTCAACACCTCGTTGCGGAATATTGTCGGTATATGTAAGTCCCAACAAGCTGGTGCGGCCATCATTCAGCGATACAGTAAATAAGCCGGCAATACGGCCTAGCGTGGCAGTGCGTGGCTCCACTTTTACAATAAACTCTGTAGTTTTCAGATAGCCTTTATTTACACCAAGTCCTTCGACATATTGTATTTTGAAGCGCCCATATGGTTTTGTAACCCACGTGTCGTACAATACTTTATCAGTATTGCCGGCATGTGTTACTTCAAATTGGCCTTCCATTGCTTGTTTCACTGTCAATTCTACCGTGCCACCTGTTAAGCCTGTAGTGTCAAATACTACTTTAATAGGACATTCTTTGTATATCTCTGTTTCCTTTACGCGCCCTAATGCCCAATAACGTACATTCAGCGCAAGGGAGTCAACTACTTTCGCCAGCATATCCTGCGATTGCAGTATTACCTGTTCATTGAAAAGGTTGACTTTCGATTTGTCGTTTTGTGGGTCGAGCTTACTGAGGACGTTTTGTGCTACGTTATTGTCTTGCGATTCGTCTATCAGTATAGAGCTGCCAATTTCGTAGATGGGTGTTGTGTAGCGTAGGTAAAGGAAACCTGCGGTAACTGTAACAGATATGGACAAGACAAACCAATACCAGTTGCTGACTAATGTGCCCAGCAAGCGTTTAAAGTCGAACGACGAGTTAAACTGTTTCAGTATCTTTTCAGAAAACTGCTGTTGGTTGGGTTGCTCCATTTATACTGTCTATGTTCCTCCTTTTATTTTGCTAGTTGTGTTATACCATAAATCGTTACAGCAGATGTTATCACCGTCATGATAGTTGGCAAGTAAAACCTTAGGAAGTCGTTACTTTCCTGACGGCGTATTCTTGCAGGTTCTACATAGATGATATCATTTTGCTTCAGATAGTAATAAGGACTGCTGAATACTGTTTTGCTATTCAGGTTCAGGCGCGCATACTCGCGCTTACCTTCAGTTTCGCGTATTATCAGCACATTGTCTTTGCGTCCTGTTATTGGAATATCGCCAGATGCTGCAATGGCATCGATAATGCTTATTTTTTGGTTAGGTGCTACAATCTGCCCCTGTCTTCCAACTTCGCCTAATACCGTAACACGAAAGTTAATGATGTTGGCTTCCACTACAGGCTCTTTAACATAAGCTTTCAGTTTGTCTGCTAACAGATCTTTGATTTGTCTGAGCGTAAGTCCTGATACTTTCAGTTTACCTATTACAGGGTAATCAATAAATCCGTTAACATCTACTAAATAGCCGAGGTTTTGAGCAGAGTTACCTGTGCCGCCTCCGCCACCTGCACCACCACCTGTAGTAATGCTGTATGCTGTACCACCTTCATTGAAAATGGCAACTGGGCTAACGCCGCCTTTCTCTATAATGCTGCTGATAGTAGATACTTTGATGGCAATAATATCCTCAGGTAGTATGGTTACTTCCTTACGCCTGTCAATATTATCTACCTGTACAGATGCATTTTGCAATCCGTTCTCCGAAAAATAAATGGTTTTTTGCGGAGCGGTACAAGCTACAACCAGTAACAGGCTTGCTATGGCGAGTGTATGTGTAAGCCTATGCATAAGTGTATGAATTTTAATGGGAGTTGTGTTGCTGTTTCGGGTGTAGCAGAAAATTTTATTAAACAATCTATTGATTGCTCTTTCCACACGGTATATGTAAGTTGTGTATAAGACACTAATAACGTAAAACTGTTGTTTGGTGCGTATTTCAGCACAGTTTTACCGCATTTTATTATATTATATAATAGTGCAAAATACTTTGTTATTAGCGCATTATAAACAAATGTGGATAACTTATCAACAGGTTATTAACAGTTTGTCCACAGATGTTTTCCTGTGACTGAAACAAAATTAAAACAAGGGAAAATACAGTGGCGTTATTGCACTGTTAAGGATACGGACTTATGGAGCAAGTCTGCATTTTTGCCAAGCGCTATCAGTATTTCGGGTAAAAAGAATACGATCATGCATACGGCTGCTACGCCCTTGCCAAAACTCAATGGATGATGGCACTACACGGTAACCACCCCAATGTGGCGGACGGGGAACATTATCACCAAACTGAGCAATATATTTATTGTAGTTTTCTTCTAATATGTTCCTGCTATCAATAATAGTACTTTGCGGAGAAGACCATGCCCCTATACGGCTGCCTACCGGGCGTGATAGAAAATATTCATCACTTTCTGTATCACTTACTTTTTGGGCAATACCTTCTATACATACCTGCCTTTCTAATTCCTTCCAGAAAAAGACAAGTGATACATGCGGATTTTCTTCAATGTCTTTGCCTTTCTCACTTTGGTAGTTGGTGAAGAATACAAAGCCCTTATCGTCAAGCCCCTTCAGTAATACTATTCGTGCGTGTGGTTTACCTGCGGCATTTACAGTAGCAAGTGTCATGGCGTTTACCTCTTCCGCATCGGCCTTTTGGGCATCTTCAAACCATTTATGGAAAAATGCGAAAGGATTATCACCTGCTACTTGTTCATCAAGCACCGCAAGCTGATAATCCTTTCTTATTGCTGCAATATGTTTACCCGAGTGGGACAAATTATTTGCTCTTTTTCTCTCCTCCCAGATATTTAGCCATCACATATATCAGTTCTACAGTCATAAGTATGACAAAAGTATAAACTAAAATATCGCCGATATTGTACTGGAAAGCATCATAGAAAGCGCCTAATATTAAAGATTTCATATCCTGAAAAAATGTGATTAGGGCTGCAAGATACAAAATCCTGATTGGAAATACTACAGTATGCAATTCCCGTTTTTGTGAGTATTTTTCGCATTCATTTACCTCAGATACGGGTATATGTTTTTGCGCCACATACCGTTTTTAAAGACCGTACTGCTGTACGCGTTCACAGCTTTCGGCGGGCCGCTGGGGCATTTGGGTATGATGGTAAAAACCTTTGCCAACAAGCGGCACGATGTAACCGAGGAAGAGATAGCCGAATACAATTCTTTTTGCCAGATGCTGCCTGGTCCTTCTTCCACACAAACGGTGATGTTGATTGGGTATAAGCGTGGTGGTGTGCCATTGGCTATTGTTACTTTGCTATTATGGATATTTCCGGCTACTGTCATCATGGCTGCATTTTCTTTTCTTATATACTACTTTGATGTACGGGACGTGCAGACTAACCTGTTTAAGTACGTACAACCTATGTCAGTAGGGTTTATTGCCTTTGCTGCAGTGCGTATGATGAAGACCAGTGTACGCCATGTAGCTACATGGGCCATCATGACGGGGTGTATGATTGTTACCATATACATCCAAACGCCGTGGGTATTCCCTGCCTTGCTGTTGGTGTCGGGTACTATCAGCAATTTCAGTAACAAGCGTATCCCATTGAAGTACGAAAAGCCAAAGCCCATCAGATGGATGAGCCTATGGATATTCTTCGTCATTTTCATAGTTGCTGGTATTTTGAGTGAATTATCAAAAATAGCCAACTGGGAGTATGGCAGGTTCTTCAACCTGTTTGAAAACTTTTATCGTTTCGGTTCTTTTGTGTTTGGCGGAGGGCAAGCATTATTACCAATGATGTTATATCAGTTTGTAAACCGGCCTGTGGCTATTGGTGAAGCACCGCTGATATCCGGCGAAAATCTCTTGACGGGCTATGGTTTGGTGCAGGCAGTACCCGGACCAGTTTTTTCTATTTGTGCCTTTACAGGTGGTATGGTGATGAGCAACTACGGTCCTATGTGGCAACTGGCTGGTAGCTTAGTAGCTACGATTGCAGTTTTCTTGCCTAGTACGTTATTACTTTTGTTTCTTTATCCCGTTTACCAACATCTGAAGCAACACGTTATCATCTTCCGTGCGTTAGAAGGTATTAATGCAGCTATAGTAGGCATCATATGGGCATCGGGTATTGTACTGTTTCAAACCATGACGTTTGAATGGACGAATGTGGTAGTGGCAGTTATTACTTTTTCCATACTCAACTTCACCAAAATACCATCGCCTTATGTAGTGGTAGGTTGGTTGCTGCTGGGGCTTGCTATGAATGTGTAAGCCTATTTTTCTTTCAGTAATTCTTTGATGTCACCAATCAATTGGTTCACTTCACCGTTATTCAGACCATCGTATTGACCGCGAATACGACCGCCTTTATCAACAAGTATAAAACGTTCGGAGTGTATGAAATCAGCTTCAATATCTACTGTTGCTGTATCGTCAACAGCTGTTACAAGGTATTCTTCGCGCGCCATCTGGTACAGGGCTTTTTTATCACCCGTCAGGAAGAGCCATTGTTTGGGGTCTGCATCGAAACGTAAACTGTATGCTTTGATGGCGCCAACAGTATCTTTCTTCGGGTCAACAGTGTGCGACATGATAAGCACATCATTATTGCCACGATATGCCTGATACACTTTAGTCATGTTCTCATTCATACGCGGGCAAATGCCTTTGCAAGTGGTGAAGAAATAATTGACTACACGTATTTTACCATCTACATTGGCAAGTGAAACTGTTTGCCCTTCCTGATTGGTAAATGAGAAATCGCCTACCTTATGACCCGGATTACCCAGTATATTCAGCTTCTTAGGTGCTTCTCGTGTTACACGGTAGAAATACGTCATAAACACCGCCGAAAAGACAATGAAAAACGAAACGAGGATGATTGTAGTAGTCCTTTTACTCATAGCGGTGCAAAGGTAGGGGGTTTGTTGATTGGTTGATTAGCAGATTGATAGTTTATTAGGAACCCTTATATAAAACCAACCAACCAATAAACTACACCACAACATTTATCATCTTACCCTTTACATATATAAACTTCTTTACTGGCTTGCCTTCCATCCATTTTTGTATGGTAGTATCTGCCAATACGGTAGCTTCTATATCTGCTTGCGGGGCATCTAATGCAAATTCCATTTCTGCCCGTGTTTTACCATTAACCGCTACGGGGTACATCTTGCTGTTATCCACCGTGTATTTTTCATCGTACACGGGGAATGGTGCATCGAGTATGGTTGTAGTGTTGCCGAGGCAGTGTTGCCACAATTCTTCTGCAAGGTGTGGTGCAAATGGTGTGATGAGCACTGCTAAAGGTTCTAATACTGCGCGCTTGTGACAGTTGAGCGATGTCAGTTCGTTTACACAAATCATAAATTGGCTAACGGCGGTATTGAAAGAAAAACGCTCTATGTCTTCGCCTATTTTTTTGATGGTCTTGTGCAGGGTTTTCAGTTCAGCATCGGTTGCAGCTTCGTCAGTAACAATCCAGCCTGTTTGTTCATCTGCATACAAACGCCACATTTTTTTGATGAAGCGATGAACACCCTCAATACCTTTTTGTTCCCAGGGTTTGCTAACATCTATAGGCCCGAGAAACATCTCGTACATACGGAAAGTATCTGCACCAAAATCGTTTACAATATCATCAGGGTTCACGACATTGTATTTTGACTTGGACATTTTTTCTACTTCTGCACCACAGATATATTTACCATCTTCAAGTATGAATTCTGCATCTGCATATTCAGGTCTCCATTTTTTAAATGCCTCAATATCTAGCTCAAATCCATTGACGATATTTACATCAACGTTAATGGGATTTGTGTGGTATTCTGCTTTCATGCCTGCTGATACAAATTGTTTTGTTGCATGTAGACGATACACAAATCTTGAACTTCCCTGTATCATACCCTGATTTACCAGTTTCTTAAAAGGTTCTTCAAAGCTGATGTGGCCTAAGTCGTGTAATACTTTTGTCCACAAGCGGCTGTAGAGTAGATGCCCAACGGCGTGTTCTGTGCCGCCTATGTACAGGTCAACTTCGCGCCAGTAGTCGGTAGCTTGTTTGCTCGCAAATTCCGCATCGTTGGTCGGGTCCATGTAGCGGAGAAAGTACCAGCTACTACCCGCATAGCCGGGCATGGTATTCGTTTCGCGTGTGCCTGCAGGTGTGTTTACCCATTCAGTTACATTAGCCAAAGGGCCTTCACCTTCTGGGCCTGGCTTGTAGTTTTCTACCATTGGTAAGGCAACAGGCAATGTATCGCTACCATCTATCTCGTCTGTAGCATAGGGTATGCCATTTACATACACTATCGGGAAAGGCTCACCCCAATACCGCTGACGACTGAAGCCTGCATCGCGCATTTTGTAGTTTACTTTTGCCTTACCAATACCTGCATCCACAATAGCGCGTATGGCAACATCCATAGCTTTTGAAACATCTATACCACTCAGGAAACCACTGTTTTCCAAGGTGCCTGTTTTTTCGGTGTAAGCAAAATCTCCATGATAGTTGCTGCCGAAAATATTAGTGATAGGTATGTTGAAGTGCTTTGCAAATGCATGGTCTCGCTCATCACCACTTGGTACTGCCATTATAGCACCTGTACCATAGCCTGCCAGTACATATTCCGAAATCCATATCGGTACTTGTTTGCGTGTAAAAGGGTGTGTAGCATACGCACCCGTAAAGCAACCCGTAACTTGTTTTACCTCTGCCATGCGCTCACGCTCGCTACGGCTTTGTACATATTTCTTGTATTCGGCAACAGCATCGCGTTGTGCTTCGGTACTTATAACATCCACCAAATCGTGTTCGGGTGCCAGTACCATAAAGTCAACACCGAAAATAGTATCAGGGCGGGTTGTGAAAACCGTGATGTATTTATCTGCAAAACCCTGTATGTCAAAACGTACTTCAGCACCGTTGCTCTTGCCAATCCAGTTGCGTTGCATTTCTTTCATGGCATCGCTCCATTCAAGGGTATCAAGGCTGCTCAGTAAGCGATCTGCATATTCTGTAATGCGCAAAAACCATTGGCGCATCTGCTTGCGGATAACGGGATGTCCACCACGCTCCGATACGCCATTCATCACCTCGTCATTTGCCAATACTGTACCCAGCGCCTCGCACCACCATACTTCTGCATATCCCTGAAAAGCAAGACGGTACTTCATTAACGTATCACGCTTATCTTTTTCACTCATGGCTGCCCATGCTTTCGAGTCAAAGCTCAACTTCTCATCATCGGGACATTGGTTGTTAGCATTGCCCTCTTTTTCAAAAATGGCAATCAGCTCTTTAATTGGCCTTGCTTTTTGTTGTTTACGATCGTACCAACTATGAAAGAGTTGCAGGAAAATCCACTGTGTCCATTTATAATAGCCTGCATCACTGGTGCGTACTTCACGTTCCCAATCGTAACAGAAGCCTATATTGTCTAACTGCTCTTTGTAGCGCGCTATATTCTTTTCGGTGGTAACTGCTGGGTGTTGTCCTGTTTCCAGCGCATACTGCTCGGCAGGTAAGCCAAATGCATCGAAACCCATAGGGTGCAATACATTAAAGCCTTTCATGCGCTTGTAGCGTGCGTATATATCTGATGCTATATAACCTAACGGATGTCCCACGTGTAGCCCTGCACCGCTAGGGTAGGGAAACATATCGAGTATGTAGTATTTGGGTTTTGTGCTATCGTTGCTTACACGATACACATGCTTGTCTTTCCAGTATTGTTTCCACTTCTTTTCAATGGTATTAAACGCGTATTCCATGCTATGCCTTATAAATGGGATGCCAAAAGTACAAAAACCGCCCCTGATAGGGAAATAAGGCTGCAAGCGGCTACCAGCTTACACATTCGCTGCGGGTAAACTCAAAGCGGGATAAATCGTGCCGGAAATAGTAGTGAAATTTGAATGCTTCGGGCAGATACCATACTTTCTTTTTCTTCATCTGTACAGGCATCAGCCAAAACTGGTATAATTCCGTAAAACTATGCCATTTGCCAAGGTAGAAGATGGGTACGCCTTTTTCTTTTTGCAGTGTGTAAAGCAGTTTGATGTTGCTGTCTGCTTGTACATAATGAATGTGGTAACCATTCAGTGTATCGGGTAGCGATGGTATGTAGTCGGTTTTCAGGATGTATATATCACTTGTGCCAATGGGTATCAGGTTTTTGCAAGTGTCATTTACTTTGCCTTTGTTTTCGGTAATCAGTTTCAGAGCATGAACATACAGGTCTTTTTCCCGCCACATTTCGTAATCTTTAGCGGGTTGTGCCCATGCAAAAGCAGGCAACAATAAGAGTATAAACAGTATGCGTATCAATTAATCTTGTTTATCGGCAGGTGGACAATGCACATTCGCAAAACACAATTTGCCGGAGTTTTTATTTACTACGAAGTTCAACTTACAACCTTTAGACGGATAATCCATTTCTATATCTGCACCCTCTTTCTTCAATACTATTGGCATCATCCATAAATGACAGGTGTCTGCATTTACACTCAGTTCGGTCATGTACATGATGCCTGCACTGCCAGCTTGTTGTTTCGTAAAGATGTCCTGTACATTGTCGTTGATGTCTTCGTACAGATAATTCAGCTTGTCGGCTTTTGTAGGTAGGTTGACGGTGAAATATTGTTTGGCTACATATACCTCTTTAGCTTTGCCGGCTATTTGTTTTTTTAGTGGTGCCAATCCATCGCTGCCCTTTGCTAATGCGTTTAGAGCATATACATAGCAGCCGTAGATATCCATTTTGCAATCGGCAGTGTCTTTTTGGGCAAATACTGTGAATGGTAAAAATCCTATCAGAGCCAATAACCTTTTCATAACGGCAATTTACATGATTAGCGAATAATTTGCACATTTGTAATTATGCTAAGTTATTGGGAACAGCAAAGTTTTGTTAGATACAATCATATTGTGGTTGGGGCAGGTATTGTCGGATTGAGTGTTGCTATAGAATTGAAAGATAAATACCCGGCACAATCTGTATTGGTGCTGGAACGTGGTTTGTTGCCTACGGGTGCAAGCAGCCGTAATGCTGGCTTTGCCTGTATGGGCAGCCTGACGGAAATATTAGATGATAGCCAATATACCAACGAAGACGAGATCATAAAACTCTATGAGTGGCGTAAACGCGGACTTGAGCTATTGCGCAGCAGGCTGGGAGATACTGCTATCGGTTATAAAAATAATGGTAGTTATGAACTGATAAGTGATAATGAATTGCCAGCGCTCGACAGGTTAGAATATGTAAATAGTCTCTTGCAGCCTATTACCAGGCAACCAGCTTTCAGGTTGGTGAATGAGAAGATAGCAGCATTTGGGTTTGCGAAAGATGCAGTAAAGGCACTTATAGAAAATACATGTGAGGGAGAACTGCATACGGGTAAGATGCTACGAGCCTTAACAGACTATGCATTGATGAAAGGTGTGGAAGTAAAAACAGGTACGGAAGTGTGTAGGTTTGACGAAGAAGAAAAGCAGGTAGTGGTACATATTGCCGACCCTGTAAGGGATGAAATGTTGTTGCTGTATTGCGATACGCTGTCAATTTGTACCAATGCCTTTACAAAACAGTTGCTACCCTGTGCAGATGTAGTGCCAGGGCGCGGACAGGTGCTGATAACAGAACCGATAAATGGTCTGAAATTTAAAGGGGTATATCATTTTGATAAAGGTTATTATTACTTCAGAGAGATAGATGGGCGAGTATTGCTGGGTGGTGGCAGAAACCTTGATTTTGAGGGTGAATCCACAACAGCTTTTGCATTGACAGATTTGATACAACAAGACCTTGAAGAAAAACTAAGAGCCATTATACTACCTGATACAGATTTTACAATAACACAACGCTGGGCAGGCATTATGGCTTTTGGCGAAACAAAACAACCAATAGTGAAAGCCTTTTCAAAAAGGGTGTACGGTGCTTTCCGTATGGGGGGTATGGGTGTAGCTTTAGGTAGTGATGTGGGACGTACTCTGGTAGGTCTGATTAATTTGTAAACTCTTTGTGTAATAATGGGACAATCTCACCAATTGGCAATCCCATAACGTTGTAATAATCACCGTCTATTTTTTCAATGCCTATCATGCCAATCCATTCCTGTATCGCATATGCGCCTGCCTTGTCGTAGGGCTTGTAGTTTACTACGTAGTGTTTTATTTGTGCTGTTGTCAGACTTCTGAAATACACCTCTGTAGTTATTGAAAAACAAACCTGCTTATCGCCACGTTGCATACAAACCCCAGTTATCACTTCATGTTTACGCCCAGAAAGCTTGGTGAGTATGCTGATAGCATCTGCCTCATCTTTGGGTTTGCCTAGTATTTCGTCATCCAACAGTACGATGGTGTCTGCAGCTATGATGATAGCATCGTGCACTTGCTCTTCTATAGCTGCTGCTTTCTTTTTGGCAAGATGTTCAGGCACTTTTTTACCCGGCATACCAGGTGGATTAGTTTCGTCTACATCTGCAATGATGATGTCAAACGTAAGTTCAGCAGCTTCCATCAACTGCTTGCGGCGTGGCGATTGTGATGCAAGGATAATTTTATGCATGAGCGTGGAAGTAATAGATAATAAGCGAGCCGATACCTGAAATCATAATCATCTTCAACCAACGGCTCATGGTATGATAATGTTGTGAAGTAGCTTTCTTGGGCAGATAATACATCCACACCATAATAGGTATGGTGAGCAATAGTATTGTGTAAATACCAAGCATCATCCAACCAGCATTTAGCAGCTTTACAGCCCCAGCTATCAATGGTATGAGTGCTACAATGCCCAATACTTGCGTAAACCTGACAGAGCGAAGTAAACCCCATTGTATCGGCATAGTAATACAGCCCTCTTGTGCATCACCTTTAAAATCTTCCATGTCTTTCACTATCTCACGCATCCAAGTGAGAGTAAACGCAAAACAGGTGTATATGCCTAATACCCACACCGGGTTGGGTATTTTATTGTCAGCTGTGATGACGAATACACCTTGCGATGCCAGTGTGTGGATGACAGGTTCGTAGAGTATCAGCACTACAATAGTAAGTGCCGTCAGCAGAGCTACCACCACATTGCCCGTCATGAATTGCCTTTTGAAATGGGTGGAGTAAAACCATAATAATATTGTGCAGCCTACTTGCAACCCTAGCCAACTATAATGTCCTGCCAACCTTGCTACATAGGAAGACATGATGAGGGCTGCAATATTCAAGACAGAGTGCATCAATATGGCAAACTTCAACGGTATCTGTTTCTCAAGCACCATTTTTTCAGGTCTGTTGATGACGTCAATCTTTATGTCGAAATAATCGTTGATGATATAGCCAGCAGCTGCAATAAGTACAGTAGATAGGGAAAGCAACAGAAAATTTTTGGTGTCAAGCAACAAGGATAGCTCGCTATAATCTCGAATAGGTAATATAACACATACCCACGCCAGCAGCTGTGTGAGGAAAACTATCAGCAGATTCTTCCATCGTATCAGTTGCAGCCAGTACATGTTGTTAGATAATTTATAGATTAGTTATCAGTTGACTACAGACAATCAACTGATAACTAAACAACTATTTTCCCCATCCTGCGGGGTCTACCCGCCATTGTTCCAGCGATGCTTTCTGTTCAGACGCAATCAGTTGTTGTTCTTCCGCTACTTCCATTAATGCCTGATAATTACTGATGGTATGCAGTGGTACATTTGCCTGTGCAAACGCATCAGCTGCAGCGTTAAAACCATATGTAAACAAGGCGCACATGCCTATCACTTCACTACCTGCCGCACGTATAGCTTCTACAGCCTGCAGGCTGCTTTTGCCTGTAGAAACCAGGTCTTCAACTACCACTACTTTTTTGCCTGCTTCCATATAGCCCTCTATCTGGTTGCCCATGCCATGTTCTTTGGGCTTGCTGCGTACATAAATAAATGGCAGTTTCAGCAAGTCAGCAGCCATTACACCATGCGCTATACCTGCTGTGGCTACACCGGCTATCACTTCCGCGTCAGGGAAATGCTCCAATACCATGTTAGCCAGTTCACTTTTTACAAAATCGCGTACATAAGGGTAAGACAATACTTTTCGATTGTCGCAGTAAACTGGGGAGTTCCAGCCCGATGCCCATACATATGGCTTTTGCAGGTTTATCTGCAATGCTTTAATTTGCAAAAGTTTTTCGGCGAAATGTTTTTGTGTACTCATAACCGCTCAAACCTACGTCAAATACATAAGTTTACAAACTAAGGCAGCAGATGTTCACACAAAAAATATACGTTAATAATAAACCCCTGATACTGACCACAAACGCGCGCAATTATATTGAAACGCATCCTATTGCGGTAGGATATATGTTGTTTACCGGTGCCTTCAGCCGCAATTTCAGGCTGGCATTGCAGCATCTGGAAAAGCCCGGAACATTGGGTGCAATTATAGAAGATGTATCGCAGAACTCGTTGCAGGAACAGTTGTATGAACTTTATGAACCAATAGATGCGGGTGGTGGCGTTGTAGTGAATGAAGATGGCGCGGTGCTGATGATATACCGCCGTGGTAAGTGGGATCTGCCAAAAGGAAAACGTGATGATGGTGAAGATGTTGCTACTTGTGCACTACGTGAAGTGCAGGAAGAAACAGGATTAACAAAATTGCAGCTGGTCGCTAAAATTTGCGATACTTATCATGTATATTCTCAATACGGGCAAAGCCTGCTGAAGTGTACCACATGGTATAAAATGTTGGGTAGCAGTACAGATACACTTGCGCCACAAGCTGAAGAAAATATTGAAAAAGCCGAATGGCTGAAAGAGAAAGACTTACGTTTTGTGGTTTACAAATCGTACGAGGCCATCAGGGAAGTGCTGGCGGAAGCGGGCTTCAAGTGGTAGACGGGCTTTTAACTTTCTGTAAGCTATACCTTAACATAGCTGCAACAATGGCATCATTAACTTTGTAGTTAAATGAAGCGGGCATGTTGAGGGTTACACAATTACGAAAAACAGGAAATATACACACAGGCTGGCAGTTGGTGAAGAACAGAAAAACAATGTGGTGTATGCTAAAAGATGTGTGGCGTGGCAACTATAAAATGTCGGGGCTTAGTAAGTGGTTGTTATTAGGTGGATTGGCATATGTTTTACTTCCTTTAGATTTTGACTGGATACCGTTTGTGGGTTGGATAGATGATGCGTTCGTTATCGTACTCCTCATTAAAAGATTACAAACAGAGGCACACAGATATGTGCGGGCTAAGGTGATGGATAGGAAGAGTGGATATTAGTGATTATTTGTATACACAGATATTTCTATGCTTAATCCAAGTTGACCACATAGTCTGACTAATTCTTTAGGGAACGAAAATTCGTTTGAAAATCTTTTGATATAATTAACTCCGAAGTCTAATGTCGCATATTGAATAGTGCTATCGTCTTTTATTGTGATGAGTTTATGATAATTCTCTTGTAGGAAATTAATCACATCTTTTATTTGCATTTCAAACTCATCAAAACCAGCATTACTAGCAGTAATAGAAATGAACGAATAAGGTATTACTTCACTATCTGAATCGGTTTTGAATCTTGGCGTTCCTTTATAGGTTATTTTATAAGGAGCTAAACCGCTTTTTTCTATAAAGAAGTCTGGGTTAAAGTCCTCACCAATTATTGAAAATATGCAACTCATAGTCCTAATACTTCACTTCCTTAGGTACTATCTGGCTTACATCACCGCCGTTGCGTATTACATCTCTTACTATCGTAGATGATATCGTTGAGTATTCAGGTGCACAAGTCAGGAAGATGGTTTCTACTTCAGGCATCAGCATGCGGTTCATATCAGCTATCGCTTTTTCGTATTCAAAATCAGATATATAGCGTATACCTCGTATCATATATTTTGCACCAATCTCTTTACAATAGTTGATGGTAAGTCCGGAATAGCTCGTAGCACTTACTTGCGGATAATCTTTGAATATTTCTTCTATCCAAGCTATACGCTGTTCTATGCTGAACATAGGGGCTTTTTGCGAGTTGACACCAATGGCTATCACCAATTTATCGAAAAGTGATGCAGAGCGTTTTATGACATCTACATGCCCCAGTGTGATGGGGTCGAACGTGCCGGGAAATAAGCAGATGCGTTGCATAGTCTATTCGCTTGGTTGTTTGAAGAATGTAAATACGGTAGTGCCGTAGTTTTTCATCCGCATAAAGTTAGGGTGTTTTTGGTAGTCGTTGCGTGGTGTATGTTCGTGTACAAAGATGCCACCCACCACAAGCATTTTTCTATCAAACACCAGCATGGGTATATCATCTATATTCTGCAAGGCATAAGGTGGTCCTGCAAAGATAAAATCGTACTGTTCAGTACATTGTTTCATAAACTTGAATACATCGCCACGAATGATGTGCATTCTGTCTAAAATGCCTAATGCGGTAGCTGTTTTTTTTATGAAGTCTATATTGCCTAGATCACGTTCAATGAGCGTAAGGTCTTTTGCTCCGCGTGATGCCAACTCATAGCTTATGCTGCCGGTGCCTCCAAACAAATCGCAAGTAGTAGCACCGTCTATGTCTATCAGATTTTCAAGTATGTTGAATAATCCTTCTTTAGCCACATCGGTAGTAGGGCGTGCGGGTGTATTGGTTGGCGGACTGAAGCGCCTGCCGCTGAATTCTCCGCCTACAATGCGCATGCGTACAACTGTTGTAATAAATAGATTGTTCCCGTCCAACTGCGGTCGTTGGATGGTACACTACCGGTACCGTCTTTCAGTTCGGGGAAGTATTGAGATAGCTCTGTAACAATACCTGCCATATTACGGTTGGCGTTGGTACATTGCAATGCCAGTTCATTTTCGTGTATCCCTGTATGCTGACAAAGATGCTTCAAATGGTAGGCTATATCTTCGGCAGTTTGGTATGGGAAAACCTGATGCCAGTGCAGTGCGCGGTTTTTATAGAGTGTAGCAAATACCTGGTCGTTGGTAATGGTACACTGCAAAGAAGACTCCGACTTGAAAGGCTTGTAAAACTGGTAAGCCGAAAAAGGTAAAATCTTCGCTTTGCTGAAATACCTGCCTATCAGGCTTTTGATGGCTGCAGGCCATGCATACATATAGTGTGCCTTATCTTCACGCAGGTGATAAGTGCTCATTATTTCATTCTTCTCAACAAAATGCAGTTGCCGCACCCATTTATCCGCCTCTTGTTCTTTAAATAGTATTTCGGGAATCAGCATGGCTTTGTCGGTAGCTATGAAAGCTGATATGACTTTGTGCGGTGCACCTAATAAAGTGTCGTTTAGAAACTCGTGTTCGAAGAAATCAATTATCCAGGCAGGCAGGCTTTTCTTGTAGTCGTTGTGGCTGATCATCAGCAAATCTCCCTGCTCGCTAAAGCCTGCAGTAGTAACACTACGTGGTGTAAGCACAAGTATAATACGTGCTACTTGCGACACAAGACTATCGCCATTATGCACTTTGTATATCTGCTGATTAAATCCGCTATTTGTAACCTCTGACATAGAAAAGCACACAATTATAGGGTAAATTTGCGACACTTGCAGCATAGGGCATCACCGTATGCCTGTTTGTATTCCTCTGAAAGGCTTACGAATACTGTCATAGGAAGAAATAATATTATTTATAGGATGTGTTAAGATTTTACAGGTAGTGCAATTATCAATCACCAACAAAGGTATTATCAAACTGGCGGCACCCATATCGCTCGCTATATTGATACCACAACTTAATTTCCTGACCAACACAGCCTTCCTTGGCAGGTTGGGTGAGCACGAATTGGCTGTTAACGGGCTTACAGGCGTGTTCTATCTTACCATGAGCATGATAGGCTACGGGCTTAATAGTGGTATTCAGGCACAAATGGCAAGGCGTGGCGGTGAGGGCGATAATGCAGAGCTTGGCAGGACACTTACAAATGGTATGCTGCTGGGTGTTATATCATCGGCGGTATTGATGGTGCTTGCCATGTTGTTGGCACCCTTCATCTTTGGTATGAGCCTGCACGACCAAAGCCATGTGCAAAGCAGTGTGGGCTACCTGAATATACGGGTATTGGGTTTGCCATTTCTGTTGCTGGTGCAGTTGATGAACGCGTTTTATATTTCCACAGGTCAGTCGAGGTTTTTGATGTATGGTTCGCTGGCTGCTACGCTTACCAATATAGTGCTCGATTATTTTTTCATCTTCGGTAAGGCTGGCTTTCCGCAAATGGGGCTGAACGGTGCAGCAGTTGCATCTGTAATTGCAGAGGTAGTGTACTGCCTGGTGATGTATGGTATTTTCTATTTCCGTAAAATATACAAGACGTTTCCTGTATTTACCCAATCACGGTTCGATTTGACATTAGCACGCCGTAGCCTCAATGTATCTGCACCCCTAATAGTGCAATACCTGTTCAGTATTGGTGGGTGGCAGGTGTTTTTCATATTTGTAGAGCATCTTGGTGAGCGCGAACTGGCAGCATCTCAAATATTGCGCAGTGTGTTTGGTGTGGTAAGTGTAGTAACATGGGCGTTTGCCAGTACCTGCAATACGCTGGTGAGCAATGTAATAGGGCAGGGTAAGCAATATGAGGTAATACCCGTTATCAAAAAAATAGGCTTGCTTAGTTTTATTTGTACGGCTGTTATCTGTTTGCCATTATTAGTATTTCCTTCGGAGTTTTTATCGCTTTACAGAGATGATGCCTCTTTAGTAGCTTTATCGCTACCCAGCTTACGATTGATATTGCTGGCAACACTTATCATGTCTTTGTCAACCGTCATGTTCAACGGTGTTGTAGGAACGGGTAATACAATGGTGAATCTGTTTATAGAAATAGCCTGCGTAGGCATTTACTTAGTGTATTGCTATGTATTCATTGAACGTGCGAAAATGCCACTTGCGTGGGCCTGGGGGTCTGAGTTTGTGTACTGGTCGTCATTATTTATTATCAGTTATTTGTATTTGCGCAGCGGTAAATGGAAAGGGAAGACAATTTGATGATTTTATAATTCAAAAAATTGTATAAAGCATTATCAAACCATCACATCAAATCAAGCAATCTGCTCAGCAATCTCTTCCATAAAGATGCCATTGTGGCTTTCTTCATATATGCATTCGCCGTTTTTTATCAGCAGCACTTGCGGGCTTTCATGGTGTACCTGAAAATCTTCCGCTATTTTGTTAGAGATGTTACGGTATTGCAATAAGTCCAGATAGTAGAACTTAATATTGTCAGGTTGTGCGGCCTTATCGAGCCTGTTTTTCACCATCGCACTAATGCTGCAACGGGTACTGTGTTTAAAGATAACAACGGGTTTTTCCGTACTTTCTTGTTTAATAGCTGTTAGTTGTGCTTCGTCTGCTAAATCAATCCAATTCATGGTGCAAAGGTACTAAGCGTAATGTGATAATAAGATTAGATGGAATAATACGCCAATGTGTTTTAGTTATATAGATTCATTGTTGTATTGCTGAATTGTCAAATTGCCACATTAATTACTACTTTCGCTGCCAAAGAAATATCCATTATATACATATTATGAAACAAGCATTTGTATTTCCTGGTCAAGGGGCACAGTTTTCGGGTATGGGTAAAAACCTGTACGAAACCAATACATTGGCAAAAGAATACTTTGAGCAAGCCAACGAAATATTAGGCTTCCGCATTACAGATACCATGTTTGCAGGCACTGATGAAGATCTGAAACAAACTAAAGTAACACAGCCGGCTATCTTTCTGCATAGCACTATATTATTTCTTACCACCCTCGATTTGAGGCCAGATATGGTCGCAGGTCATTCATTGGGCGAGTTCAGCGCATTGGTTGCTAATAAAGTACTTTCTTTTGAAGATGGTCTCAGGTTGGTTGCTAAGCGTGCAGCAGCTATGCAACGTGCTTGCGAAATAAACCCGTCAACAATGGCGGCAGTATTGGGGTTAGAAGATGCCAAAGTAGAAGAAATATGCGCTGGCATAACAGATGATGTGGTAGTAGCAGCCAACTACAACTGCCCTGGCCAATTGGTAATAAGCGGTAGTATAGATGGTGTAAACAGAGCTTGCGAACTGCTGAAAGCAGCAGGTGCTAAACGTGCATTGGTATTGCAGGTAGGCGGTGCATTCCACTCACCACTGATGGAGCCTGCTCGTGAAGAACTACAGGCAGCTATTGAGGCTACAACTTTTGGTAATGCCATATGCCCTGTGTATCAGAATGTGGATGCAAAGCCCTATAGAGATGCATCAAGCATTAAACTAAACCTGATAAACCAATTGACTGCACCTGTGCGCTGGACACAAAGCGTACAGAACATGGTGGCAGATGGTGCTGCTAAGTTTACTGAAGTAGGTCCGGGTAATGTACTGCAAGGCTTAGTAAAGAAAATAGCGAAGGAAGTGGAAACAGCAGGGATTAATTAAAAAACAAACTTACTGTTGTACAGACAACATATAATCATGAAAAAAACCCGTCATATTGCGGGGTTTTAATTTAAAAATAATCCCTACATTTGTTGCAGAGAGGATTACTATAAAGAGGATAAGAATTCCGCACAGGGTTCTATCAGTTCTGCAAAACAAACGATAAGGGAAAAGAGTAAGGGTACAGCCTATGGCTGAGGTATTGTATTGCTTAACTATTTAAAACCTGTACGAATGAGTAAGTCTTTGAAAACAGCCGAAGTAATTGCCGGTGTCATTATGGTTATTATAGCCGTGTACCTGATGCTGATGTGATATAAACACATTGCGGCAGAAAATAGAAAACATGATGGGTACATACCCGTTAGGAATGATAAGCGGCACACTGCTGCAACCTTTCCACCCTGAACAGAGAACCTGCTTATTGGCAGGTTTTTTTTATTACAGCAGAACCTGAATTAGTTGGATTCAAGGAATTTACCACACATCAATACAACGCATACAAATCCGTTAGTTTCGTTGCCACCAATAGCTATTGTAAATCAATTCATTATACAGCATACGTTCAACGCACGTTCAGCGTACGTTGAACAAGTAGAGTATAGTAGAGTAAAGTAAATAACAGAAAACAACAGCATGTAATAAAACAGAAAACAGTTTTTTTCTGACATTGTTGGTTTTAGTGTTGAGGGTATATAACAATGGGGTATGTAAATCAGTCACTTACGCAACCCCCTTGCAACAAGGAGAGGATAGAATAGTAGAGTACAGTAAAGCAGATAATAGAATAGTACAGCAGATAACAGTATACAAAGTTATGTCAGTTATTGATGGTTTTTTTTAGTATTCTTTTATACTTATTTATCAATCGTTAAGAATGTGTGTAGGTAGTTTTGTTGCTGCCGATTACGAGATGTTGCGGCTTACTTATTTATTAATCTAAAAAACAAGCTATGTACTTTACAAAGACACTATTCATTTCTTGCTGCCTCGCGCTGGCGGCCTTAACAGCAAATGCGCAAAATGATGACGTTGAAAAAGATATGGATATTATTGAAAAAAGGATAGAAGGTAAGCCCACTAAAGCTGCACATAAAATAGCTATTGGTTACAATCTAACGGATGTACAAAACAGCTTTGGTGTTGGGTTGAATGTTACCAGCCCTTATTTTTTTCACAAAAGTATGGCTGTGCGCCTGCGTGCCAATATGCAGTTTTTGCAACACATACCTACAGCCACACCAAATGCTACAATATGGTCGCCATACGGTATGTTGCAATTAGGTTTAGTAGGAGGAGATGGTGTTGTGAAGAAAAATATGCGTTTTTATGGTGAAGGTGGTGTGGTGGTGATAATGCCAAACGATGAATTTTCTGCCAATAGTACTGTTGGTGGTTATGGACTTTTTGGCTTTGAGTTTTTTCTTGCCAAGCCTATTGCGTTCCATATAGAAATGGGAGGTATGGGTACGGGTGGCACGGCAGAAAAAAGTGTAGGCAAACCGATATATGCGAATGGTTTTTTAACCAATGTAGGTGTGCGCCTGTTGTTGTAAGGCTGGGGTTGATGCGTGTACAAACCACTTACGGCACAGCATGCATAACAGATGGTTGTAATGAGCAGGGTTTTATCCCTGCTTTTTTATATCCGTACTGGCAGGTAGGCATAAATACACCGATAAGTGTAGGAAATGGTAAAAGGATGCTCGATAGCTTTACATCAAATAAATCTCCCGTGTATGAAAAAACTATTCTACGTATGTATCTGCATGGCTTTATTGGCAGCCTGTAAAAAAGACAAAACCACTACAACACCGACCAACAACAACACTAGCAATGGTGGTTGTGGTGATGGTAATGTATGTTTTAAGCTGAACGGTACACAAATCAGCAAAGCAGGTGGTGGCTACCTGATGGCAGATACTTTTACATTCGTTAAGTATGAAGAGGGTGCAAAGCAGTTGTCTATAGACATATTCGGCAATACGGCAGGCAGCTACACAGTGGGTGACAAACGACTGAAAGGCAGAGGCAGGATATATTACTTTCCTGAAAACAATAAAATGTACATGAGTAGTAAAGGCAGCCTTGAAATGACAGAACTGACGAGCGATAGAAAAGCAACAGGCAAATTCAGTGGTACGCTGTATCTCTACAATGCAGATACGGAAAAGTTTACCATGACCGACTCGTTGGTGATAACAGAAGGCTTTTTTACCAAAGTACAATTAGCAAAACTCTGATAGCAAAGGACAGGTAAATAGACAAGGCGGGATTATTCCCGCTTTTTTTATTCATGCTACCCGAAGGAAAATACTTTCAATATCGTCTGTATATTGTTATTGAAACACCCTTCTATGCTTTTTCGCCTGCTGTTTATAGGTTTGTTTTGTTGCACTCAAACGGTGGCTGCACAATATCTCGACCTTAAGTTTGTAGCAACATGGGGTGGTAAGCCTGTAGATGCACAGAAGTATTACAAACTACCATCGGGCGATAGTTTGCGGATAACCAATTTCCGTTGTTACATATCGGGTATCTCATTATCTGCCAATGGTAAAACAGTTTATATTGAACCAAACAGCTATCACCTATTGGACATGGCAGAACCACCCAGCATGCAGCTACGATTGCCTAATATTCCGAAGTACGATGCTATTTATTTTAGCATTGGGGTAGATAGCATCATGAGTATATCGGGTGCGCATGGCGGCGATTTAGACCCTGAAAAAGGCATGTATTGGGCTTGGCAGAGTGGTTATATCAACTTCAAGGTAGAGGGTAATAGCAACCTCTGTAATACCCGCCGCAACGAATTTCAGTTTCATATTGGCGGCTATGCCGGCAAGGATAATGCTTTAGTAAAGTTAACCCTACGAAATGCTGATGCACCCAATACAATGACTATACAAATACCTCTGAGTAAATGGCTGCAACAAATAGACTTGCGCCAGCAACACACCATCATGAGTCCGAGTGCAGAGGCCGTACAACTTGCTAAACAATTTGCAGCTACGTTAAACATACAGGAGCCGTGAAGAAGTTGTTGGTTATAACCTGTATGCTGACAACAGCCGTTTTGCTGTCTTTCAAGACAATTAAAATGCAGTTTGCCATCCCCCAAGGCTGGCCTAAGCCTGTATATGATTTTGGTAAAAACCCCTTATCGTATAACAAAGTAGAATTAGGCAGGATGTTGTTTTATGACCCAGTACTATCGAGAGATAGCAGCACGTCTTGTGCTAGCTGCCATTCACAATACAATGCATTTACGCATGTAGACCATGACTTGAGCCACGGGATTAATGACAGAATAGGCAAGCGCAATTCTCCGGCGTTGATGAACCTTGCATGGAGTAGCAGCTTTATGTGGGATGGTGCGGTAAACCACCTTGATGTACAATCATTAGCACCCATTACTAATCCGCTTGAAATGGACGAAAGTCTGCCCAATGTCATCCGCAAATTGCAAAGCAATAAACGATATCCCGCCATGTTTTACAAAGCTTACGGCGACTCTATCATTACAGGACAACGTCTGTTGCAAGCACTCTCGCAATTTATGCTCACGCTTGTAAGTAATAATGCAAAGTACGATAGCGTGATGCGTAAACAAGCAGTATTTACTGAGAACGAAGACAAAGGTTATACTTTGTATAAACAGCATTGTGCATCTTGTCATGCAGAGCCGCTATTTGCCAATTACAGCTTCGAAAATAATGGGTTGTATGTTGACAAAACCCTGAATGATAGCGGGCGCATGGCTATAACCAAACAACCAACAGATTCATTGAAGTTTAAAGTGCCTACACTCCGCAACCTGAAGTACACATACCCATACATGCACGACGGCAGGTTCAAACATTTGGGGCAAGTGCTCAACCATTATGCCATGGGCATACAGCATGCACCTACACTTGCTCCGCAATTGCGAAAGGGTGTGTTTATGAACAGCGAAGAAAAATTTTATCTCATAAGTTTTTTAGCAACCTTGAATGATAAATCTTTTGTCAGCAATCCGGCATTCGGGTATCCTCAAAAATATTTTGCTACAGGCGAAGGATTGTAAACTTGTTGCCGTCTAACTAATCAGCTAAACGAGGTATCCATTATTATATCTGCTAAAACAAAAATCTTATGATGAAGAAAAATGCACTCTTGATGCTGATGCTTGTGTACACTGTGATAGCAAGTGCGCAAACAGTTACCGACCCCATGATAACCAAATGGTGGTTTAACACAACGAGTAATAAATACAATGGTATACTCACAGATGTAGAAGCTGTTTATTATAACACTACCAATGTGTATGTAAAGACAAGCGGTATCCCCAATTATTACAAAGACGGACTGACTGTAAATAATGCCAAAGATCTGCAAGCCACTTGGACGCTGCCACGCACACCGTCAGTAGCTACTATCAAACCCAGTATCATTGGCGGACAATCGGGCTTGATGTATGATGGTTCTGTATTTTTTCATCCCGGCGATGCTCAGTCTTACAACGGAGCTGGTGTATGGAACAGATTGGCTTATTATTTTGAAGGTAATGATATGGACCCCTACAATGGTCATAGCACACCTACCAATATGTATCATCACCATTTTGATAATCTGGCGCTACACGACTTTGACAGCACAAAACACTCACCTATTGTAGCCTATGCATGGGATGGCTACCCTGTATACGGTCCTTATGCCTATGCCAATACAGACGGCACAGGCGGCATTACCAGAATGAAAACAAGCTATGGTACAAAGTCATATACAACACGCACCAACGGGCCGAATGTGAATACACAATACCCAATTGGTTGTTTTATAGAAGACTGGCAATACACAGCCGGCTCCGGGCATCTGGACGAGCATAATGGCCGCTTCTGCAAAACACCTGAATACCCCAACGGTACGTACGCATATTTTACTACAATAGATGCATCGTTAAAGCCCATATACCCGTATTTTGTGGGGCCTACATTTTATGGCAACCTGCAAGCGGGCAATACGGGGCCTAACGGTGGTAAAGCTACCGTGCCGGGCGGTGCAACACAATACCAACCAACTACGGCCGTAAAAGAAGTAGAAGCAATGGACGATGCGGTGAAGATGTACCCCGTACCTGTAAAAGACTATCTAACGGTGCAACTAAAAGAAAATAAGAACTATACACTGACCGTATATAATGTTGAGGGTAAAGTGCTGCAGGAAAAGAAAATAAACACCACCGTGCAGATAGACATGAGTAGCTATAGCTATGGTATGTACTTTATAGGTTTACAAGATGATAATGGTGCTGGCTTTATAAAACGTGTAGTGAAGCAGTAAGTATTTTCATAGTAAGGTTTCAGTAAAGAGGAGCTGCCTGTATGGGCAGCTTTTTGTCAATAAAAGACTTCCAACAAGGTAGTAAAACACATAAGACACTCAATGAGTGTCTTAAAAATAGTATTAAGCCCCTTAACGGGTTGGGGTTCCTATCGCAAATCCACCACCTCAACACCAGGGTATTTGTTCTTGTCGAAAGAGAACATACCATCATTTACCGTAGCGTTGGGAGTAAAGCCACTTACTTCGTATTTGTACATATTGCCGTTCTTTTCCCACACATTGCCGCCTACTATGGTGCTGGTATTGTCAACTGCCAGTTCTACCTTGCTCAATTGCTTGCCTTTGGCAATGGGGGTCATTTCAATAATATCGCAAGTCTTAGTGCCTACTTTGCGCGTGCCAATGTATTTGTAGTTGTATTCTTTATCGTAGAAATTGGTAAACAGTTTAGTAGGTGATAGCGTTTGCTCGTTGGGGTTGTAGTTGCTCACCTGCACCTCGTTGGTGGCTTTCATATACGTCCACACGGTTTTGTTATCGCACATTATCTGCTGTCCTGCTATCTCTACACGGTATTTCGGGCCTTTCATATAGAAAGTACCTTTCTTGGTTTCTTTTACCTTGCCGCCATTGCCTGTCAGGTGCAGTGCAAAGTTGGCTTTCAGCGATTTCAGGCTGTTTACTTTCTTACTTACCGCTTCCAGTATGGTTTTAGCTTTAGCATCACCTTGTGCCAGTGCGGGTTGTACAAATGCCATAGCGGCCACTATGCTTAAACACAAAATCTTTTTCATCTGCTTTTTCTCTTATTTAGTTATGGATAATCTTTTTGACACCCGCCGCACGAAAACGTTTAACGGCATCCTGCAAAACGAGGGTGCGAATTTACGCCATTAATCGTTAAGGTTGCTTAAAAACTGGTCGAGTTCTGCTTCTGTTTTGAAGTACACTTCTCTTGGCTTACTACCGACAGCAGGACCTACAATGCCAGCCCCCTCTAGCTGGTCCATAATACGGCCTGCACGGTTGTACCCGAGGTTGTAGCGGCGTTGCAGCATACTGGTGCTGCCGCTTTGTGTTTGCACAACGGTACGGGCACAGTCTTCAAACAGTTTATCACGGTTGGTCAGGTCAACTATTTTATCGTTCTCGCCATCTTCACCCTCATATTCAGGTAGTTCAAAGGCTGAAGGATAACCACGTTGCGTACCGATGAAGTCCACTATTTTTTCTACTTCGGGCGTGTCAACAAATGCGCACTGTACGCGCAGCAGTTCGCTGCCGTAAGACACCAACATATCCCCACGTCCTATAAGTTGCTCTGCACCGCCTGCATCCAGTATGGTACGGCTATCTACTTTGGCAGATACCTTGAAGGCAATACGGCCGGGGAAGTTGGCCTTGATAGTACCCGTTATCACGTTTACGCTCGGGCGTTGGGTGGCTATTATCAGATGAATGCCTATGGCGCGAGCCAACTGTGCAAGGCGCGCTATGGGCATTTCCACTTCTTTACCTGCCGTCATTATAAGGTCGGCAAACTCATCTATTACCAGTACAATGAATGGCAGATATTTATGTCCACGCTGTGGGTTCAGCCTACGGGCTATAAATTTCTCGTTGTATTCTTTGATGTTGCGAGCGCCCGCTTCTTTCAGTAGTTCGTAGCGGTTATCCATCTCTATACACAGCGCATTGAGTGTATAAATAACTTTTTTAGTGTCAGTAATAATGGCTTCTTCTTCGTTGGGCAGTTTTGCCAGAAAATGTTTTTCGATAGTGCGGTAGATGGATAGTTCTACTTTCTTGGGGTCTATCATCACAAACTTCAGTTGTGATGGATGTTTTTTATACAGCAGTGATACCAATATAGCGTTGATACCTACTGATTTACCCTGTCCCGTAGCTCCTGCCATTAGCAAGTGCGGCATGGTGGCAAGGTCAACAATGTAGTTTTCGTTGTCAATCTTTTTACCCAATGCTATTGGCAGGCTCATGTTCGATTTGGCAAACTTTTCACTCGCCAACAGTGTGCGCATAGACACTATTTGCTTGTTGGTATTCGGCACTTCAATACCTATCGTGCCACGCCCCGGTATAGGGGCAATTATGCGTATGCCTAACGCTGCAAGGTTTAGTGCAATGTCATCTTCCAGATTACGGATTTTAGAGATGCGCACACCTTCGGCTGGTACAATCTCATACAGTGTTACGGTAGGGCCTACCGTGGCACTGATGCGCTGTATCTCTATACCAAAGCTGCGTAGGGTTTGTATTATCTGGTTTTTATTTTTCTCCAGTTCGTCTTTATCAAGTGTTATTGTTTCGCTACGGTCTTGCAGCAAATCGAGCGTAGGAAATTTATAGTCCCTCAAGTCCAGTTCGGGTGCGTATGCTTCATTGTCTTCAATGCTTATGTGTGCATTTTTGGTGACTACAGTAGGCTCTTCGTCTTGCTGTATTATTTCTATTGATAATTCCGGTTCTTCTGTTTGTTTGGCAGGTTTTTCTGCAACAGGTATACTAAGTTCTACTTGTTCTGTTGCTTCTTCTTCAATTTCATCTTCCGTTTCGTATTCTTCCTCGGCTTCAACCTCTTCGGTCATACCCAAGTCTGCTACTGGTGTGGTTTTCAGTACATTTGTATGTGGTGCGGTTTTGTCGCTCATGGTCATGTTCCACTCGTCTTGCACAGGTTCATCGTCCATCAGTATGGGCTTTACAAAATCACCACCCTCTGTTTTCTTGTTTTTTGTAGCTATCTCTTTAGCCGGTTCTGTTTCATCGTCAATTTCTGTTTCACTTTCATCTGTTTTTATAGCAGTAGGTATAATGCTGGCAACTGCTTGGGCGGTAGTTCTTGCACGGCGTAGTATAGGTGAAATATCCAGTGCGAATACCACAAATGCAAAAAAGCAAACAACAGCAAAAAGTATCATCCCCGTACCACCATGACCGAAGAAGCCATTCATGTATGCAATAGCTTCGTTGCCCCATGCGCCGCCATATGGAAAACTGGCATTGGGTAGTATGTAGGCAAGTATAGGCGCTACTATCAGCAGCAATATAGATAGCCAGCGTAAATAGCGTATAATGGGTATCACACGTCTGCCATATATCAAATTAAGCCCCGACATACCCACCCAAATACCTATAGCTAGTGATGCAACTCCCGCACCTTTATAAACTAAAGCATGAGAAAGTGTAGCCCCAAAACGGCCACCCCAGTTGGCAACACTGGTTTTGCCTTTAAGCAACATGCTGACTGACGCTTTGTCGAAGTCGGCAGTCCAGTTGTAGAAATAGCTAATGATTGATATAGTTAAGAATATACCTAACAGCAATAATAGCATACCAAACCCCAGGCGAATCTGCCTTATACGGTCTGTAGTTGTTATAGTATCCTCAACGGGCTGCTGAGCAGCTTTTTTCTGGGTAGTCTTAGTTTTGGCCATAGCAGGCAGTAGGTCGCAAAAGTACAATTTTCAATAAACCATGGGCTAAAATAACCGCTGAAGCCAAAACTTACGTAAGCAAGATTTTGAAAAAGAACATATAGTAATAAAACAACAACCAACCATCATTGTCATGTACCTGTCTGATAATTTAACGGTACGGATATGTTTTTTAGCTGTTGGTAAATAAAGGCTGTGTGCGGGTTGTACCAAAAAAACTACATACAGCCATTGCAACTTTGAAATATTTACGTATTTTCAACCGTTGGGAAATTGTAACTATACTTGTCGGTATGGCTTGCAAACCATAGATAAATAGCATACTTTTAACTTTTAAGATACTAACAACAAGGTTAATATATCATGACGATGAAAAATACAATTAGCCGGGCAAGCGTAGTAGCAGCATTGGCTCTTGCTTTCAACACAGTACATGCGCAGGACGTGCACTTCACGCAGTTCAACGCTGCACCGCTTATCGTGAATCCCGCATTCACAGGTAACTTCAGCGGGCAATGGCGTGCAACAGCTATCTATCGCGATCAGTGGAGGAGTGTTACATCTCCGTTCAAAACATACGCTGTGTCAATAGATGCGCCAATCGTTAACGATTTATCACATGATGATTATCTGGCTGGCGGTTTACAGTTGTATAATGACCGTGCAGGTGATGGAAATCTTTCAAATTTATCAGTATTAGGTTCTGTTGCATACCACAAATTCCTCGGTAGCAAGCAGGATAAAACCTTATCAGTAGGTTTCCAAGGCGGTTATACACAAAAAAGTATTGACCTGACCAAACTATATTTCCAGAACGAATTTAATAATGGCCAGTTTGACCCAGGTACATCTGGAGAGGCTATGAATAACAGGGTGAACTACTTTACACTGAATGCCGGTATCTCTTGGGCGCATGCTGTAAGCTCAAATTTCGGCTACGCTATAGGTTTGGGTGCTAACAACCTTAACCAACCGCAGGAATCCTTTATGAGGAAACGTACACAAGATGTAGGTTTAGGAATGCGTTATACAGCTCAAGTAGGTGCTATAGCATATGTTAGCGAAAAATTCAGTTTGCGCCCTGCAGTGCTTTATCAGTCACAGTCTACAGCTACAGAATTGGTTGCAGGTAACGAATTTCACCTGATAGTAGGTAATCCTGAATTCAGAAACTTTACTACTGCTGTTTTCCTTGGCGGTTATTATCGCTCAAACGATGCCCTTATGATAAATGCCGGGGTTGAATTTAAAGGCCTTAGGGTGGGTGTTAGTTATGATTACAACACATCTAATCTTAAAACTGCATCAAACGGTAATGGTGGTTTTGAAATTTCGCTGATATACATAGCGCCCGACCCGCTTGATTTTGCGCGTAAATTGATATATCCTTGCGCTCGCTTCTAATAACATTCTAAATAACCAAAAAAGAAAGGGCAAAAAAATTTTTTAAAGCCCTTTCTTTTTTTTAAAGCAATTTATACTTTTATACCCATTAACAACGCTCGCTAACATGAGAAAAAATTGGCTGCTACTGATACTTGCTACGGTTCTGGTTACTATTCAATTTGATGCTAACGCACAGCAGCAACGTAAAGAAAAGTATAGAAACAAAGCTGACGATCCCGTTTCAAAGCTCCCGTACTACAAAAAACTACGTTGGGCTGACGGCCTTTATCGCGAAGGAAGCTACTTCAACGCGATAGAGTATTATCAACAACTGAAACAGGAGGATGAACGCAATCCGTATTTAACATACCAATTGGCAGAATGCTATTGGATGACACGCGATTATGCACCTGCTGCGGCTTACTTTTCAGAGGTATATTCTATTGCTCCGAAAATGTATCCGGAAGCTATCTTCAAAAGTGCCCTGATGTTGAAGCAACAAGGTCGTTATGAAGATGCGATTGTTCAGTTCAATAAGTTCATCGCTGACAATCCGAAAACATTCAAAAAAGAAAAGAAACGTGCTTTGCGCGAGATTGAAGGTTGTAACATGGCTATGAACTCTGTGAAAGATCCTCAGGCTGTTACCATCGTCAATGCTGGCCCTAATGTAAATAGTGCATATACTGAATCTGCACCTTATCCATTGGGAGACACCACATTATTGTTCTCTAGCATGCGTCAGAATAATATTGCTGAATTTGATAAGCGTACTGCAGAATACATGTCACGCTTCATGGTTGCTCGCAAACAGATGTACACAGATCGTGTAGATTCTTTCCAATGGGCACTCGAATTCAAAGATGGTGGATTCAACACTAAGAAAGCACACGTTGGTAATGGTTGTTTCAGCCCCGGTGGCGAACGATTCTACTTCACTAAATGTGCTGAAGGTGATTCTTTAAAAGTAGAATGTAAAATCTACGTTTCTAAATTTGAAAAAGCTAAATGGAGCGAACCACAATTGTTAGGTGAGGGTATTAATGATGGCGGATCTAATACACAACCGTTTATAGCAAAAGTTGGTAAAAAGGAAATATTGTTCTTTTCATCAAATCGTACATTACAAAGCCGCGGTGGTTATGATATATGGTATTCTGTTATAGATACTCGTAATGGTAGCTATCGTCGCCCGCAAAATGCAGGTAAGCAAATAAATACAGAGCGTGATGAGGTTACACCTTACTATGACAGCCGTGTTAATAAATTGTATTTTGCCTCAAATGGTTGGGTAACTATGGGTGGCTTTGATATTTATTCTGCTGATGGTGGTCCTTCTCGTTACACTAACGTTCAAAATCTAGGTTATCCTATCAATACAGCTGCGGATGAGATGTACTATATCAAAGATCCTGTTGGCAAACCAGACGCATACGTTGTATCAAATCGTTTGGGTTCTGTAGCACTGAAAAATCCAACTTGTTGCGACGATATCTGGCGCATACAATATGAGCCTAAGCTGGTTGTAATAGGTAAAGTTGTAGACCGTAAAACATCTCAACTGATGAATGAAGTGGTAGTGAAAATGGTTGATCAGAATGGTGATTTGAAAACTTTCAACTCTACTGATGGAAATTTCTTGTTCAATATTTCCCGCAGCAAATCTTATGTATTGACTGGAGATAGGCAAAGTTATGCATCAAGCCGCGCTACTGTTAATACAATGGATGTTAAACGCACAGACCCTGATGATACTGTAACTGTTACCATCTACATGGATGAAATAACGCCTGTATATACATTCTCTGTAAGTAATGTGTACTACGATTATGATAAGGCTGATTTGCGTCCTGAATCTGTAGCATCTTTAGATTCTGTTGTAGCGTTTCTGAAAGATAATCCTTCATTCAATGTTGAGGTGTATTCTTTTACAGATGGTAAGGGTAAAGATGACTACAACAAAAAACTGTCTGAAAAGCGTGCACAGTCTGTAATAGATTATTTAGTAGGTGCTGGTATAGAACAGACACGTTTAGTAGCAAAAGGTTTTGGTGCTGCCATGCCAGCTGCTCCTAATACAGTAAATGGTAAAGATAATCCTAACAACCGTCAATTGAATCGTCGTACAGAGTTCCGTATTGTTACGGATGTGCCTACACGCCGTATACTGTATAATAGTGCTAAACCAGGTAATATGGACGAACAGTCTAAGAACCTGATGCAAAATGAGAATAATAATGAAGATGCAGACCCTACTGACAACCTGCCTGATATGACTACTCCCGGCAGCAGGGTTAATAAGTAATCAATATATGTTTAGTCTATATAAATCATCCCGCACAATATGTGCGGGATGATTTATTATATAAACCTGCCAGCCATTACCTTTGCTGCTATGCAATACCAAAAAGTGATATTATTTACCAAAGAGACTTCAAAGCGTGAAATATTAATAGCCAGATTGGCTGTAGAGGGTTATGATGGTTTTGAAGAAATGGATGATGCATTGCATGCCTATATCCCTACAAACGATTTTGAGCTTGAAACCTTACAATTATTGGCAGCTGAGTATGAGTTGCCATACACTGTAGAAGCCATTGGAGAGCAAAACTGGAACGCTGAATGGGAAAAAAACTTTCAACCTGTATTGGTAGATGATTTCTGTACCGTAAGGGCAGATTTTCATCAGTTGGATGTTGCGACAACCTATGAAATCATCATCACACCAAAAATGTCTTTTGGCACGGGGCATCATGCAACTACACGAATGATGGTGGCGAATATGCGGTATATTGACTTTGCACGAAAATCAGTACTGGATTTTGGTACTGGTACTGGTATATTGGCTATACTGGCCGAGAAAATGGGAGCTACTGATATAGCTGCCATAGACAACGACGAATGGGCTTATGAAAACACTAAAGAGAATATAGGGAGAAATGCGTGCAGGCATATCATAGCATCGCATGGCAGCTTGGAACAGCTACCACCACGCCGTTACGATGTAGTATTGGCAAACATCAACCGTCATATACTATTGAATTATATGCAGGATATGTATATGTTAACAAATTCAGGTGGTAAGGTATTAATAAGTGGCTTACTGACTGAAGATGAGCCAGTAATACGACTGAGTGCTGAACAGGCTGGTTATAAATATGTAAAGACAGATGGGTATAATAATTGGATATGTATAGAATATGAAAAATGACAATTAATTAGCTGCTGCTTTTAATATTTCATATACAATTAACGGGTTAAATTTGCAATTTTGCGGGTATAGGATATACCACCCTCAAAGATTATATTTGTTGTCTTCAACCCGAAATTAATAGAATGACGATTGCAATCCTTGTAGTATTAGCTTACCTAATAGGCTCTGTTCCTACAGCGGTATGGGTAAGCAAAAACGTATATGGCATTGATATTAGGGAGCACGGAAGCGGTAATGCAGGTGCTACAAATACTTTCAGGATATTAGGCTCTAAAGCAGGTTCTGTTGTGATGCTGATTGATATGATGAAGGGTTTTATTGCTGTAAAACTTTCATTGTTGTCGGAGTATGGTTGGCATACAGAAGCCATTACTAACCTGCAGATAATACTAGGGCTTTGTGCAGTTATAGGTCATATCTTCCCTATTTGGGCAGATTTCAGGGGTGGCAAAGGGATTGCTACGTTATTTGGTATGATACTGGGTATACAGCCGCAAGTAGCCATTAGCCTTGTCTTGGTATTTGTTTGTATGCTATATCTTACTCGTTATGTTTCCCTTAGTAGTATTGTAGCGAGTATTGCCTTTCCGTTATTAATTCTGTTTATCTTTCGTGAACCGGAAATCAGTTACCGTATATTTGCAGTAGCTACTGCTTGCCTTGTGGTACTTACACACCACAAAAATATAAACAGGCTGCTTAACGGTAATGAAAGTAAAGTCCCCCTCTTCCGAAAGCGCAGGTTTCGTAAGTAATTACAAGACACATTTGTAGCGAAACTATTTATCGATTTTTACAAACTTATTTGGTATGAAAAAATTATCAGCCATTGCGGCTATTATTGTAATGTCTGCAATATTCAGTGCTTGTTTTAAAAATCCTGTAACGGGAAGGAGTTCTGTTAACCTAGTAGATGAGGGTTCTGTTAGGCAAATGTCTGCGACTTCATACAATGGTTTTTTAGCTGCTAACAAACCGGTAAATGGTACTACGGAAGCAGAAATGGTAAAGCGAGTAGGTAACAAAATGGCTGCAGCAGTACAACAGTATTTAACACAAATAGGTAAACAAAGCTTAATAGCAGGTTATCAATGGGAGTTCAACCTGGTAAATAATAATGAGATAAATGCATTTTGTATGCCAGGTGGTAAGGTCGTTGTCTATAGCGGCATCATGCCAATAGCACAAAACGAAACGGGTCTTGCCGTAATAATGGGTCATGAAATAGCACATGCAGTGGCAAGGCATGGTAATGAGCGTATGAGTCAGGGATTACTGCAAGAGGCTGGTGGTGTAACAATGGCCGTATTAATGTCTAACAAACCACAACAAGCTCAGCAATTATTTAATTCAGCATATGGAATAGGTTCTACGCTTGCTGTGTTGAAATACTCTCGTACGCACGAAAGTGAAGCCGATGAGATGGGCCTATATTTTATGGCAATGGCTGGCTATAATCCTAATGAGGCCCCGGTTTTCTGGCAGCGTATGGCTGCAAAAGGTGGGCAGAAACCACCGGAGTTTTTGAGCACTCACCCCAGCGATGCTACGCGTATCAACCAACTTAAAGGCTGGATGCCTAAAGCGATGCAGTATTACAAGCCTTAAATTGTGTACAAGCTATCTTGGTATCAGCGGTTTTTGAGCTATCTGTATCCTCTAAAGATTGCAAAAGCTGCTACAGAACAAAATGCCGTATTAGAGCTTTGTTATTACAAAGGACAGTACCAGTTGGCTACATACGATGCTTTGTATTCTGACGGTAGCCGCTACCGTCCACTAAGACTTGGAATTAGCCATTTGCATCAACAGAAAGTTATTGGCGACAGCGTATTGGTAATGGGTACAGGTTTGGGAAGCGTTGCGCATGTTCTGTATGAATACGGTTATACGCCTACCTTCACATTTGTAGAACATGATGCAACTATTCTGCAATGGGCTATAAATACATTGCCCAACACAGTTATGGCCAAAGCAACAGCCATACATGAGGATGCAGAAAAGTTCATAAGGTCTAATAATAATCAATATAGTTTGGTTGTAGTAGATATCTTTAACAGTAGGATAGTGCCTGCATTTGTAACATCACAAGCATTTCTGCTGTTATGTAGAGCGGCTATGAAGGCTGGAGGTGTTTTTGTGCTAAACTATATTGTGGTAAATAAAGATGCCTGGCAAACTGCCAGGCAAAATATAGAAAGCATATTCCGTAAATGTGAGATACTGGAGGACGGAATGAATCGTATTATTATCGCTACAGTTTAGCAGACTGTATGCGTAGTACCTTACGATTTTTCTTCTGAACACGCATTTTTTCAGGTACAAGTTCGCTTATTTCATCCATGATGCTTTGCAGTATTGATAGGCGTACAAAATGGTCGTTAGTGACGATGCTTATTTCACGTACAGGCTCAGGGTCTTCAAAGTAGCGCACCCTGTCTTGCTGATCTTCTGTAAACTCAAAAGTAGCCAGCTCTGGTAATACTGTCAGCCCTTTGTTTTTATCTACCATTTTACGCAAGGTTTCTACATTACTGCTATCGTATCTGTATGGTTTATCTGCTTGTAATATCTGTACTTGGTCGCTGCATAGGTCTAGTATCTGGTTGCGCATACAATGCCCTTCGTTCAGTAACCATATTCGCTCCAACGAAATATCTTCAGGCGTAATCATGCGTTTTTTTAGTGCAGGCTCATCCGGAGAAAAATAAGCTACAAAAGGCTCTGAAAATAAAGGGTATTCTTTAATGTTATTTTCTTCAAGTGGTGTGCTTACCAGAGCTGCATCAATTTCATTATTGCGTAATGCCAATACTATCTGTTTGGTTTCCATCTCCTTTACTTCCATCTTCACTTCTGGGTATTTTGCAGCATATTTTTCCAGCAAGCCAGGTAAAATATATGGGGCTACGGTCGGAATGACTGCCAACCTGAATTTACCACTCAGTACATTTTGCTGGTTTTGTATCAATTCGGTTATACGTTCACATTCGGCAAGTATATTGCGCGCCTGTTCCACTATAGCCTCACCCATAGCAGTAATAGCTATAGGGTGTTTGTTGCGGTCAAAAAGTTTGATACCCAACTCTTCTTCCAGCTTTTGTATCTGCATACTCAGCGTAGGTTGTGTTACAAAACATTTTTCTGCAGCAGAAACAAAGCTTTTATAAGTAGCAACAGCTACAACGTATTCTAATTGAGTAATTGTCATTTTTACAGAATTCTTACTACAAACCTACACCAATATTTTATATAGAGAAAATTGATAGTGTTAATATAAAATAATAATCGAGCAAATAGGAAAAAAGTATTCTCAGCTTTGTCAATTAACTTTCAAGTAATACAGCTATTGCATCCATTAAAAAGGGGTTAAAAAAAACTGTTTTTTTGACATACTTCAAACCTTCATGTACCTTTGTGTTGTCTCCTTTAATAAGACTTGCCGTCTATTCTTAATTACTCATTACATTTTTTGTAACGTTTTTTTAATTTTTTTTATGCTTAGAAGATTGCTATCCTATATAGCTGGAAATCTCCCGATGATTACTGCTATTATGTGTGTATCTGCAATTAGCAGTACTGCACAAATTACACTGTATAGTCGTACAGTGCTTACTGGTCAAACGTATACGCAAATACCGGCAGGTACTACTATTAATACGAATGCGGGCCTTAGTGCCAGCATGAGTACAAATGCTGATGATGGTGCAGTATTGGTAAATCTGCCATTTACGTTCCCTTATGACAATAATAATTTTAACCAAGTTACTTTTTGTACTAATGGCTGGATAGGTATGGGTAACCAGCTAACTGTAACTGCGGCTCAAGGCAGAGCTGCAGGAAATTTGTTTACCGGTACTTTACCTAATAATACAATCGCAGCTTGGTTTGGCGATATGTCCGCCAATTTTCCTGCACCGGCTGGTATTGGCAGAATGGTGCATGGGCAAACTGCGCCAGGTGTTTATACATTTGAGTGGCGCAATGCTACAGGTTCAGGGTTCGGTAGCACTACTGTTAATCTTATCAATTTTATGATAAGGTTGTATGGCCAAGGTTCAGCAACACCTGGTCGTATTGAAATATTATATGGTACTCAGACTGGTGCATTAACTACCGGAAGATCTATTGGTATTGAAGATGCAGTAGGCGGAGCAAACAGATTTATAAATGCAGTTAATGGCTCATTTACATTAACAACAACTGCAGGTGCATGGCCTGGCAATGGTAACGGTTATCGTTTTGATCCACCACCACCATGCGTAGGTACTCCTAATGCGGGAGCTGTAAATGCTCCTGCAAATGTATGCCCGGGAGCTAATTTTAATCTATCTCTCAGCGGTCACTCTACTGGCCCCGGAATTTTGTATCAATGGCAATCGCGTGTATTGCCAGGTGGTACTTTTGCTAACATAGCGGGTGCTACAACGTCTACTGTTACTACCAATACAACTGTAGCAAGAGAATACAGGTGTGTTGTTACATGTTTTAACAGTGCACAAACGGTTAATACTACACCGGTATCCATAAGCATCAATAGCTTTTATGTGTGCTATTGCAAGACTGGTTTAGGTGGTAGCAACACCGCATCTATAGATTCTGTTATTATCGCAGGTACTACACTACGTAGCGGTTCTCCCGGAACAGCCCCAGGGTTCTATACACAATATCAGCCGGTTGTTCCGGTTACTGCTACATTACAAGCAGGTGGACTATATACAATGACGGTAAAATATGGCTCAGCAGCAGCCGGCTCGTTATGGATAGATGCTAACCAGAATAATGTATTTGAAGCATCAGAATGGACAAGAATAAATACAAATAGTACAACAGGAGAGGTTGTTTTTCAGGTTCCTCCTACTGCACTAACTGGCCTTACAGGTATACGTATCCGTAGCTCAGACCCAACAGCTACAAATGGTGCTGTAAATGCTTGCAGCAACATCGCATCTGGTGAAACGGAAGATTATGTTATTAACATTACTCCTGCACCGGTTAATGATTTGAAATTACAAGCACTGCTGTCTCCACTAAACGGAGTAGAATTGTGTCCTTACAAAAATATACCTGCGAGGATAGTAATTTATAATAATGGTTCTGCCCCTCAATCAAACTTTGTAGTTACTGTCAATCTGAATGGTCCTACAACAGCTACTAATAGTTTTACGTATACCAATACACTTGCTCCATTCAGAACAGATACGCTATGGTTTGCATCTTATGTATTGCAGTTGCCTGGTATATACACAGTGCGTGCGCATACTGTACTGACTGGAGACGTAAATCCACTAAATGATTCAAGTGTTACTAATTCATTCAAGCTGAATGGTAGTGCCAATCCGCCGATAGTACGAAAAGATTCTGTTTGTTATGGAGAAGAAGCAGTATTGAGAGTGCTGCCCGATGGCTACAAACATAATTGGTACATGACTTCTGTATATGGTAACAAAGTATTTACAGGAGACACTTTGCGCATCCCTAATTTGCAACGTGATACATTCTTCTATGTATGTTCTGAGCCTACTACATCTAGTTTCGGATCACTTACAACAACCTCTGCAGCCGGAAACGGATGTGGTGGTGGTGCGATGTTTAATGTAGTGCCAAACGCCAATTTGCGTATAGATAGTTTTGCTGCATTATTTGCAGCTACCGGCAACCAAGCAGTAAACGTGTATTATAGAGTTGGCAGTTTTGCAGGCAATGAAACAAACGCAGGTGCATGGACACTGCTAGGCACAACTAATGTAAACGTATCTACTACAACGGGGTTGACAAACTTTACTGTAAATACACCACTAAACCTTACTGTTGGTAATACATATGGCATCTATGTAAACTACAATGCTTCATACACTAATGGCAGCAATACTTTTACAAATGCTGATATGAGTATTCAAACAGGTACTGGTTTATGCGGACTATTTACAGGTACAAATGCAGGACGCATGTACAATGGTACTGTATATTACAGCACCGGGCCTGCTATATGCGAAAGCCCGCTAGAGCCAATTGGCGCATACGTAGGACCTGCACCTGTTGTAAATTTAGGTAATGACATTAAAGGATGCGAAGGTCAAAATATTATATTAGATGCCGGACACTTTGGTGCTTCTTACAGGTGGAATACTGTTGAGTTTACACAAACAATCAATGTAAAAGATGCACCCGGTACTTATTGGGTTGAGGTAGATAAATATTGTTTGGGAAGTGATACAGTAAATGTTGAGTTAGACCCTCTTCCAAAAACATCAGGTATATCTTATCAGCGTGTAGGTAATGCATATAACTTTACTGCCGCAGGTTTGCAGTTTGCAGATAAAGTACTTTGGATGTTTGGGGATGGTACGTCTTCATCTTCTATATCTCCGCAACATACCTATGCAAGCGGTGGTATTTATAAAGTAATTTTAATACTGACTAATAAGTGCGGATCTGATACTACCGAATTACTAATACCGCTTGGTGTCAGCAATATAGTATCTGCCGAAGATAATGCTTTGCTATACCCCAACCCTGCCAGCAACAGCATTACATTTGAGTATGAAGACATGCCTGCCAATGCGGATATGAGCATCGTAAATACGCTTGGTGCTGTGGTATGGCAACAAAAAGCAACAAATGCCAAGAAACAACAAATTGACATCAGTAACTTGCCCGTTGGCAACTATATACTGAAGCTGCATACAGACAAAGCGTTTATTAACAAGCCTTTTGTTGTAAGTAAGTAAAGACGGTTATCATATGTTTCTAAAAAAGCGAGTAGTAAAAACTACTCGCTTTTCTTATTTCCACAAGGAATATTGCGGTAACTTTGCACCAAATTTTCTGTTATGTCAATAGCAAAAAAGCTTAGATTAAAAACAGATAGACCTGTTATGGTGCTACATATGCCTGAAAGCTGTAAAGCAGCCTTCAAAGGTTATGATATTAAGTTTAGCTCACTTGGCAAAACCATCTACAGTCAAGCATTAGTATTTGCCAAAGACAAGAATGCATTAGACGCTGCTATAACTAAAATAGCTAATAGGCTGGAAGCCGATGCGCTGTTTTGGGTAGCATATCCTAAGAAAAGTGGCAGTATCAAGTCTGACCTTACAAGAGATGAAGGCTGGGCGTTGATGAATACTTACCAATACGAGGGTGTAACACAAATAGCTATAGATGCTGACTGGTCGGCACTACGTTTTCGTAAAACTACTGCCATTGGTAATAAACTACGCGACATACCCATGCATGAGCGTAAAACGGAAGGTGTAGATTATATAAAACGTACTGTAACCTTGCCTGAAGATGCTGTAGCAGCCATGAAACCCTATAAAGGTCTGGAGCAATTTTTTCATGCCATGTCTTTCACACACAAAAAAGAATATGTGGAAGCCATAGTGGATGCTAAGAAGCCTGAAACACGCAAACGTCGTATAGACAAGATGATAGAAATGGTTTTGAAAATAAAAACTGATAAAGACAATAAGAAGAAACGATGAGCAATAAAGACATACCACAAGGAGCAATACTGCAATACATCAAAGACAATTATTTGGGCAAACTTGTTACAAGCTCACGCTCACCTGCAGGCAATTGGATGGCTTTTACATTAGAGGCTATAGATAAAGGCACAGCAACCGTATCGCTGGAAGTGAAGCACGATATGACCAACCCTTATGGCAATATTCATGGTGGCATGATGGCATTAGTGATGGATGAAGTAATAGGTTGGGCTGTGGTAAGCCTCGATACCAATAATCATTACACATCGCTGAACCTGAACGTTGACTTTTTATATGCTATAAAAGAAGGAGACAGGCTACTAGCGACAGCAGAAGTGATACGTGCTGGTAAAAAGATAATACACGTAGAGTGTCGCGTGTACGATATGGAGAAAAGGCTGTTGGGCAAAGCTACCAGCAACCTGATAGTAACAGGTATGAAGCCAGTGGATGGAGATTATAAAGTGGCTAACTAAGCAGGTTTCGTTTTTGGCTTTTGAATTTTTACTTTTGAACTTGTAAAATGCTGAACGGTAAAAATATAGTAGTAGTACTGCCTGCATACAGGGCCGCTCTAACAATAGAGCGCACCTATGCAGAGATACCTTTTGATATAGTAGACGATGTGGTACTGGTAGACGACCATAGCCCTGATAATACGGCTGAAGTAGGTGCTAAACTGGGCATCAAACACATCATCCGCCATGAGGTGAATAAGGGCTACGGCGGCAACCAGAAAAGTTGCTATGCTAAAGCATTGGAAATTGGCGCGGATATTGTCATTATGTTGCACCCCGACTATCAGTACACTCCAAAGCTGATTCATGCTATGGCAGCAGTTATAGCGTATGACGTGTACCCCGTATCATTCGGTAGCCGCATATTAGGAAAAGGTGCGCTGAAGGGTGGAATGCCTATGTACAAATACATCTTCAATCGATGCCTTACATTGTTTGAAAATATTATGTTGGGGCAAAAGCTGAGTGAATACCATACAGGCTACCGTGCATTCAGTGCAGAAGTTATTCGTTCTATCGACTTCACCCACAACAGCGATGATTTCGTTTTTGATAATGAAATGATTTCGCAAATATTCATGAACGGGTACGAGATAGGCGAGGTGACATGCCCTACCAAATACTTTGAAGAAGCCAGTAGCATCAACTTCAGCCGTAGCATGAAGTACGGGCTTGGCGTATTACGGGTATCTATGACACACTGGTTGCACAAAAGAGGTATTGTAAAGAGTAAACTGTATAACAAACCGCAATAAAAAAAGCACCGCTCATTGAGCGGTGCTTTTTTTATCTGAAATACAATCTTATTTCATCGTAACAAATGTAGCTTTCACTTCCTGCTTTACAGGTGCTTTAGCAGCTTCTGTAGATTTGCCGTGCATATTAGCCAGCGTAGGTGCTATCACTAATGCAACGATAGACATCAGCTTTATCAGGATATTCATAGAAGGGCCGGATGTATCTTTAAATGGATCGCCTACGGTGTCACCTGTTACAGATGCTTTGTGCGGGTCAGATTTTTTGTAGTACATCTCGCCGTTTATTTCTACACCTTTCTCAAATGATTTCTTAGCATTATCCCAAGCACCGCCTGCATTGTTTTGGAACATACCCATCAATACACCACTTACGGTAGCGCCTGCCAACATACCACCCAATGCTTCAGGCCCTGCAAGGAAGCCAACCAGCAATGGTGCGATAATAGTAATAGCACCAGGCAATATCATTTTTTTAATAGAGGCATCTGTAGATATAGCTACGCATTTATCATACTCTGGTTTGCCTTTACCTTCCATAATTCCCGGTATCTCACGGAACTGGCGACGTACTTCTTCCACCATAGACATAGCAGCTTGTCCTACTGCACGTATAGCGAGAGATGAAAAGATGAAAGGAATCATAGCACCTACAAACAGCATAGCTAATACCTCTGCTTTATATATGTTGATGCCATCAATGCCTGCTACACCTACATAGGCTGCAAACAATGCCAATGCAGTCAACGCAGCAGAAGCTATAGCGAAGCCTTTACCTGTTGCTGCCGTTGTGTTACCTACAGCATCCAGCACGTCTGTTTTCTCGCGCACTTCTTTAGGTAGTTCGCTCATTTCAGCAATACCACCTGCATTGTCGGCTATAGGACCAAAGGCGTCTATAGCTAATTGCATAGCTGTAGTAGCCATCATACCAGCTGCAGCTATTGCCACGCCATACAAACCAGCCATTGCATAAGAGCCCCATATACCACCTGCCAATACAAGGATTGGCAGGAATGTACTTTCCATACCAATGGCAAGACCACCAATAACGTTTGTTGCATGGCCCGTAGCAGATTGGCGTATGATGCTCAGCACAGGGCGTTTGCCCATAGCTGTATAGTATTCTGTAATAACACTCATCAGCGTACCAACTACAAGGCCTATAACTATAGCACCAAATACTTCAGTATTACTGAATGTTATACCACGCAGTTCCATTGAAGATGGCAGTACGTACATTACCAGAAAGTAAGAAACAATAGCTGTAAGCACCATAGAACCATAGTTGCCTATATTCAATGCTTTTTGTACAGCGTTTGTGCTGATGCCTGCATTGTCAGATATACGCACCATCAACGTACCAATAATAGAGAGAACGATACCGATACCGGCTATCAGCATAGGTAGCAATATCGGGCCAAAGCCACCGAAATTATCAGCAGAGATTGTTTCACGGCCTAATACCATGGTAGCCAATACGGTAGCTACATAAGAGCCAAACAAGTCGGCACCCATACCTGCTACGTCACCTACATTATCGCCTACGTTATCGGCAATAGTCGCAGGGTTGCGTGGGTCATCTTCAGGTATGCCTGCCTCCACTTTACCTACCAAGTCGGCACCTACGTCGGCAGCTTTGGTATAGATACCACCACCTACACGTGCAAACAAAGCAATGCTTTCAGCACCCAATGAGAAACCGGTGAGTACTTCGATAGTACGTTCCATTTCTTCACTGCCTACAGCCGCATCAGGAGCAAACATCATTTTGAAAATGATGAATAAGCTACCCAGGCCCAGCACAGCCAAGCCAGCAACACCCATACCCATTACAGAACCGCCACCGAAAGACACAGCAAGTGCTTTACTAAGGCTGGTACGTGCCGCATTGGCAGTGCGCACATTGGCTTTGGTAGCTATACGCATACCTATAAAACCAGCTAATGCACTGAATACAGCACCAATAATAAAGGCTAAAGCTATTACAGGGCTTGATTTAGGGTTGCTGTACCCCATAAAGCCTAATAACAGACCCGCTATAATAACGAAGTAGGTGAGTATTTTATACTCGGCTTTCAGAAATGCCATAGCACCTTCGGCTATGTACTTAGAGATCTCTTTCATGCGGTCGTTGCCCGCATCTTGTTTGCCAACCCACGCACCTTTTACCATGGTGTATAGCAATGCCAACGCTCCGAACGCAGGTACTAAGTAAAACAGTGAATTCATATTATAACTATGTATGTTGTAATTAAAGTGGGGCAAAGATAGCTGTTTGGGCTTGAAAAACATAGGTTTCAAAACCCACCGAAACAGAATGGTTATTAGCTTTTTTGCAATGTGTTTAGTGCCCTTACTTAGTATCTATTTCCCTATTTTTAGGTGCTACAAGTCAATTTAAACAAACAGCATTGCCGCAGGGAGATTATAAGAAACTGGCAGATGAGGAATTGGTATTTCGCTACGCGCAACGTGGCGAACAGGCTGCATTTACTGCCCTCTTCGAGCGGTATGGGCATCTGGTATATGGTGTATGCCTGAAGTATCTGAAAGATGCGGATGCAGCTAAAGATGCTATGCAACAGGTATTTATAAAGTTGATAGAAGACCTGAAACGTTTTAAGGTTGAGAGTTTTAAGCCTTGGCTATATCAAGTTAGCAAAAATTATTGCTTTATGCAGCTACGCAAAACGGTGCATGAGGTAAATGGTGAAATTGATAGTGAGGCAGATATGGAATTTGACGATGGATGGCATCATAAAATAGAGCAGGAGCAATTATTGGATAATCTGGAAGTATGTATAGGCGAACTGGTAGCGGAGCAACAGATATGCATTAAAATGTTTTATCTTGAAAAAATGACCTATGCTGATATTGCACAGCAGACAGGTTATACTATGATGCAGGTAAAGAGTGCTATACAAAACGGTAAGCGAAACCTGAAATTGAAACTGGAAGTAAAAAGAAACGTGAGCACATGAACAGGGAGCAGTTGAAACATATATTTGACCAGAGCAGTTGCCTTACCAAAAAGCAATTGAAAGGGTATGTAAATGGCAGTATGACAAGCGAAGAAGCCCATGCCGCAGAACTGCATCTTAATAGTTGCCCCATGTGCAGTGATGCTGTTGAGGGGTTAATGGCTGAAAAAGAAAAAGGGCTTATCCTAACAGATAAGATAAACGCAGGTTTTCTGAAATCTCATTTACCTGCTGTAAATACAACAATGCAAACAAACAACCATACAAGTACAAAAATCAACAAGCCGGCTCCTGCCATGCATCGCGCTAAAGCCACTAAGAGCTATTTCGCTTTCAGGGTAACGACAATGGCGGCAGCTATATTGCTGGCTATGGCTGCAATATGGTATTACGGTCTGTCTTACGACATGTTGGTAGACAATAAAAATATCGCACAAAATGTACAGAAAAATGAAACTGAACAACCTGTGAAACAGGCACCTGTGCCGCAGGAAACGATAGCATCTGTAGTTGAAGATATGAATGCTATGCAAGACGTGGTAGCAGATGCGCCAGATGCGCCAGATGCTGCAAAAACTATAACACAAAGCGAGGCTACACAAAAAAATGGTGTAGTGGCGATGGCAGATGGTACCAAAGATAAAGAACAGAAAGATGGTTTACTGAAACGCCTTGGCAATAAAATAGAAACAGCCGCGGCTAAAAAAGCTACGCAGCAGGTAATGGGTGCTATTAAAAATGATGACCCCGATAAATATGCTACATCGGCTAAAAACCAGTTTACAGAAGAACAAAAACTAAAACCTAAAGAAGAGCGTGGTGATTTGAATACAATAGAAAAGTTGCCCACGCGTAGTGTAGCACAAACAGCAGGTAATAGTTATGAGCCTGTGGTGGAAGATGTAGCCGGTAATGCACGTAATGAAAAAGAAACTATCAGTAAGACAGATCAGGCAGATAAGTTATTGCAAGCCGGCAAAACTAACGATGCGCTGAACCTGTACACACAGGAAATGCGGAGTGCATCGAGCAAGGGCAAGAGGCAGGAAGCCGCTATTGGTGCCGCACGTTGTTATCTTGCATTGGGCAATCGCTACAAAGCCAAAGACATACTCATCAGTATAGTAAACGAAGGTGGTCCCCGCAAGCGCGAAGCTAAACGTATGCTGAAAGAATTGGGTTGGGAAGAGTGAGTATGGAGTTTTTCCTATCTTTCTTGTAACAAAACAAACAAATGATACAAATTGCAAAGAGGCAGGATATTTTCTGTCAATGCCCCGCACTAGCTAAGTATATGCAAGATTGGCAGCAGGCAGAGTATGATGATATGCGGGCAGATGCAGACGAAGATGAATTGGCTTTCTTTCAGGGGCAAATGGATGTAATTACGCACAACTATACGCACACATTACAAGGCGAAACGATTTACAAACCGGAAGCAGATAATATTTATGATTACCTGAAAGCATTGTCAGACGCTATTTTTAAGTTGGCGGAGCTGATGGGTTGGAATGGTATGTCGTTTATGCTACTTTACAAAACACCATGGCTGTTGCAAAGAAATGCCTACCCACCTGTTGCTGCAGAGTTGAAGTATTTACAAAGCATTGGTATAGATACTGACAGTGCAGATGCAATCAGTGCAACAGGTGTAGAGTTGAAACGAATTATCAAAACAATCTTTTGGCTCGGGCGATGCAATGCCTTACTACCCTACATACATTTTTCGGCTACAGGTGCAGATTGGGTACTGTACATCTGCAAATACGGTTATCTGCATGTATATAGTTACGATAATCATCAACGCATACATGAAAGTCTACTTGAAGCAGGCTTTAGTCAATACACCGGTAAGCAGGAAGATTTTCTGGAAGGTGGCGCTATGATTGGTAGGGTATAAGAAAGAAAAAACCGCTCATAAAGCGGTCAATCCAATAAGGCCTTGACGGTCCGGTGCAAGTAATACAGGGGCTGCAACGTGCTCAATCCACACTTGTTCCCATCACACAGGTACAAAAATATACTAAATAGTTTGAATAAACAGTAATTTGAATGTAAAAATTATCTTAAATAAATGATTTTATTCTTCCGACTGTTATAAACTTCACCCTTTGTGCTTGGCTTCAGTTTCGTATTTTCAAGCCTGTTTTTACATAATATAGTATATGAGAATAGCATTATCCGCATTGTTTGGTTTGATGTTTGCGACTACTTTGTTCGCACAACAAGGAGAATACAGAAGCAGTAACAATCCGCTTTATTGGAAGAATCGCAAACCGGATGCTGCATATTGGCAGCAGGATGTGCATTATAAGATAAACGCAAAAATTGATGAGGAAACCAATATCATAAGTGCCGATGAAACATTAGATTATTGGAACAACTCGCCAGATACCTTGTATTATGTGTATTTCCACTTATGGCAGAATGCTTTTGTCAAGGGCTCTTATCTGCATTCGCTCGAAAAAGCAGTAAATGCAAAAGTGAGAATGGGTAGGTATGAAAGAAAAGGATTGGGAACAGCTTTGGAGAACCTGAAAGCAGATGGTAAAGAGGTAGAAACAGAACTGGATAATACCATCCTGAAAGTGTACCTCCCCAAACCACTATATCCCAACAGCAAGGTTACATTCTCTATGAAGTTTAAAACATACTTTGATAATGGTGCTACACGCCGCCGTATGAAGATGTACGATGCCTGGGGATTTAAACATTATAATGGGGTACAATGGTTTCCTAAAATATGTGTGTACGATCGTAAGTTTGGTTGGGATACATATCAGCATTTGAATAAAGAATTTTATGCAGACTTCGGTTCTTATGATGTATCGCTCGACTTTGCATCTAATTATATTGTTGAAGCAACAGGTGTTTTACAAAACAGAAAAGATGTATTACCTGATGAGCTAAGAGAAAAAATTGACCTGAAAAACTTTGCTAAAAAACCATGGAATGAAAAACCAATTGAGATAATCCCGTACAAAAAAGGAGAACGAAAAATATGGCGTTACCTAGCCAACAACGTACACGACTTTGCATTTACAGCAGACCCCAGTTATCGTATTGGTACTACTACATGGAATGGCATTGAGTGTGTAGCGATAGCACAAGAACCACATGCAAGTGGCTGGCAAAACGGTGCTGAATATGTAGCCAAAATCATCATGACATTTTCGGAAGATATAGGTATGTATCAATACCCTAAAATGGTAGCAGCAGATGCGGCTGATGGTATGGAATATCCGATGTTGACGCTGGATGGTGGCAGCGATCCGGGTTATCGTGGCTTACTGACACACGAAATAGCTCACAATTGGTTTTACGGGCAAGTAGGCAACAACGAAACATACCGCGCTGCACTTGATGAGGGGTTTACGCAATTTCTTACTGCATGGGGGCTACGCCGTATTGATGGGGACACACTGGTAGAAAGAAAGCCCCGTAATTGGTATCGTCGCATGTTTCATGAGCCGGAAATAGTTGTTGACAGGCGCGTGTATAATGCTTATTTATATGATGCATTGAACAAAGATGAACTGCCATTAAATACACATTCTAATGACTTTAACAATGCCGTAGGACATGAGGGGGGCTATAGAGGCGTGTATTATAAAACGGCAACCATGCTTTACAACTTACAATACACATTGGGCGACTCATTATTCTTAGCAGCGTTACAAAATTATTTTCATCAGTGGCGTTTCGCACATCCATACTTTGAAGATTTCCGTAACTCTATTATACAGTTCACAAAAGTTGACCTCAATTGGTTTTTTGACCAGTGGCTTGAAACGACTAAAGCAATTGACTATAGTGTAGAGGGTATACGCAAAAAAGATAACGATACATTCGCCATTACTTTCCGCCGCAGGGGGCAAATGCAAATGCCGCTTGACTTTACAGTAACATCGCGTGGCGGTGCTAAGCGTAGCTTTCATATACCTAATACGTGGTTTGTAAAAGAAACAGGCGCTACGGTGTTGCCCAAGTGGTATGGATGGGGTAAGCTGAATAGTGAATACACGGCATATATAGAAGTGCCAAGTGGTATACGCAACGTACAGATAGATACTACACATAGGCTGGCAGATGTGTATGTGTTGGATAACTATAAATCTCGTCACATGCCATTATCACCTAAAGCCATTGCTGTAAAATTGGATGGTGGTGTATCTGCACCTTGGGATAGAAGACATAAGCGGATGTATATCCGCCCGGATTTGTGGTATAATCCTGTAGACGGCATAAAAGCTGGTGTACATTTTGAAGGCGATTACCTGTACACCATGCATAAAGTAGATGCTTCGATATGGTTTAATACACACGTGTTGCAGCACTATGATTATCAGGCTTTTCAAAGCGAAGGATGGTATGACAGGTATGTACCTGTCAACTATACATTCAACCACATATCGCCCATCACACGTTGGATGCCAAAGCTACAATCGCAAATCAATAGCCGTTACCTCGATGGTTTGTGGTATCATAGAGCAGGTGGCAACTGGTTGGTAAATGGTAATAATACATTATCGTTGTATGGGCAGACCATGTGGCGCGCTTTGAGCTACGATAGGGATTACCTGATATACAAAAACGAGTGGAGCAGCGGACGTGGTTTACCCAATTCATCGCTTAATGCATCTTGGGCACATAGCTACGTATACAAGCGTGGCAGCGCTAACTACAAGCTACACGTACGCGCACCATTTCTGACTGGGAATAACGCGAATGCTTTTGACTACACATATGCGCAACTGGAAGCTGTGAATCAAAACAAGCTCGGCAAATTAGAAATACGCACGCGATTGTTTGGAAGATATGGTACAGGCAACAACATACCGTATGAAAGTGCATTATGGTTGTCAGGTGCTAATCCAGAAGAGTTGATGGATAATAAATACACACGTACGCTTGGTTTTGTGCCTGATGGTTGGAGTGACGTAACAGGCAATGAAACCAATCACTTCCAGATGGGTGGGGGGCTGAACTTGCGTGGCTACGCAGGCTACTTTATTGCAGATGAGCGCAATGGCAATGTACTCATAGGCTATAAAGGCCGTAGCGGTGCATCTGTAAGTGCAGAGGTAGATTTTGATGAGTATATCAAATTCAAGCCGAAGTATGTAAGAGATTATCTGCATCTTGATGCGTATCTGTTTACAGATGCAGGTGCCATAGAATTGAGCAGTGCTTCGCTGGCGCAATATTGGATAACTGCACCCACAACAATGTGGAGCGATATACGTGTAGATGCTGGTGTAGGCTTTGCATTGACGATTAAGAAGTGGGGATGGTTTGACAAAGCCAAGCCACTGACACTACGCTTTGATATGCCAATCTTCCTGAATCGGCCGCCTGCAGCTAATCCTGAATACGTGGCTTTCAGGTATCAGGTTGGTATAAACAGGACGTTTTAAGTGATTGGTCACTATAATAAAGCCGCTCATTGAGCGGCTTTATTATAGTATTACAGTGCAAATATTAATACTTCACTATCTGCTGTGTAAAGCTGGTAGTAGTTGTTTTGAATATAAGTGTGTAGATGCCCGTTAACAGTGAACGCATATCGAGTGTCAGATTGTCTTGTGGCTCCATGTGTGTTTCGTAGCACACGCGTCCGTTCATATCAACCACCATTAGTGAGCATACTTCTTGTTCTTTGTTTTTGATGTTTATCATCTTTTTTCTACAGGTTAGCTTTTTAAAAAAAAGTTACAATTTCTATTGTTGAAACATAATAACACCTCACAACCTGTTAAGGTTGTTTGTTGTTGTTTGACATCGTTGCAATGTTGATTGAAGCCTCAGCAACAGTTCATTTTCACAAAAAATAAGGTGCCTTATTTTTCAATTAAGGCACCGAAACTATGTAATAATATAATTTCTGCAAATTAATTTTTACTGAACATGGAATAACTGCTTGTCAATCAGGAATAAAGGAGTTTAATACCCTCTTCCCTCTTTTCGCTCCATGTAGTTCATAAAGGCTTTATTAGCTACTTTGTTACCACCTGGTGTTGGGTAGTTGCCAGTAAAATACCAATCTCCATGGTTGTTTGGACAAGCATCATACAGCCCTTCTATTGATTGGTAAATAATATCAACTTCTGCTGAAACATCATCCGGTCGAAGCATCTTCGCAATTTGTGCACTTACTTCATCAGCTGTGAAGCTATCGTATATTGCCTTCACAAAGTTCTGTTCTTTCAGCGTTCCTGCTTCGTCAGCAGCTTTACATTTATTATATGTTTCATCAAGCAATGCCGCTTTCCCATTTTGTTTCAACAACTCTACTGCAGCCTGAAAAGCAATGAAATCGCCCATACGGCTCATGTCTATACCATAACAGTCGGGGTAGCGTATTTGCGGTGCGGATGATACGATGATGATACGCTTAGGTCCCAGCCTGTCAAGCATTTTGATGATGCTTTCACGTAGGGTAGTACCGCGAACGATGGAGTCATCAATCACGACTAATGTGTCTACACCGCGCTCTACGGTACCATAAGTAATATCATACACGTGTTGCACCATCTCATTCCGGCTTGCATCTTCAGTAATAAAGGTGCGCATCTTCACATCCTTAATAGCAATCTTCTCAATACGTACACGGCGGCTTATCATTTCTTCAATCTCTTCATTGTTGAGTTTGCCGGATGTAATGCGCTCTATCTTTATCTTATTGAGGAACTGTTCCAGACCTTTTATTAAACCATAAAAAGCAGTTTCTGCAGTGTTGGGAATAAAAGAAACAATCGTGTTTTTTAGTTTGTAATCAACAGCCTGCAATACTTTTTCTGCCAAATTACGCCCAAGTTGCTTGCGCTCTTTGTAAATATCTTTATCGCTACCGCGGCTGAAGTAAATACGCTCGAAGCTGCATGCCTTGAGTTCTTTTTCGGGCAGTATACGTGGGTTACTGAATTCACCGTTTGCTTTTACTATTACTGCATGTCCTGGTTTCAATTCCTGTACCTCATCAGGTTGGGTATTGAATGCAGTCATGATAGCAGGACGTTCTGATGCAACCACTACTATCTCATCATTTTTATAGAAATAAGCGGGACGTATGCCATTTGCATCGCGAAGCACAAAGCTATCACCATTACCAACCAGACCGCTGCAAACAAAGCCTCCGTCGAAATGAGCAGCCGCTTGTTTCAGTACGCCTTCCAGGTTCAGGTTCTGCGGGTCGGTATCATCTGCCATGCATAGGTAGTAATGCATGGTTTCTATCATCGCTCCCAAATCACTCTCGCGTATGGTGCTGTTAGGATGCGCATCCAGCATATCAAACAACTCGTCCGTGTTCACAAGGTTGAAGTTGCCCGCCATAGCAAGATTGCGGGTTGGGTTAATATCAGGTTTATGGAATGGATGGCAGAATTCTACATTGTTTTTACCCTGTGTGCCATAGCGCAAATGCCCGAGCAATACTTCACCCATAAAGCGTAAGTATCCTTTCAGTAAGCCGGGGTATTGACGTATTTCCGGGTACATTTTCTCTAGCTCCGCAACTTCCTGCTGCACATTTTGGAATATCTGTGAAATGGCCTGTCCGCCACTGATGCGCAGACGGTGCATGAACTGATGCCCGGGTTCCGTATTCAGCTTTACAGTAGCTATACCTGCACCGTCCTGTCCACGGTTGTGTTGCTTTTCCATCAGCAAGTATAGTTTGTTGAGGCCGTAAAATGCTGTACCGTATTTGCGGTGGTAGTATGCCAGTGGCTTCAGCAGGCGAATATAAGCCAATCCACATTCGTGGCGTATCGCGTCAGACATGAGGCGGCAAAGATACTAAGCTTTGCCGAAGTTTTTATTATATACAGATTGAAAATGCTGATATGCAGCAGGGTGCTTAATTTCAGGCTGTTTGAAGTGGATATTGAGGGCAGTACTCAATAATAGGGCTACACCAATAGATAATATACATCCTGCCGATATTTTTTGCAGGTACATTACCCTTCTCAATGTCAGCTTTCTACGGATGGCATCTGCCAGAAAAACTTTGCATATATCTACCGATAATATCAGCCCGAGACAGGTGCCGAACAATACAATCCTGTACAGGCTGGTTGTATTGGCAGTAGCTGTTACCGCACCCAACCATATAATTATGACGCCAGGATTGATAGTATTGATAAGAAAACCACTGCTGAATATACGGAAGTAATGCCCGCCGCTGATGGTGACTGTTTTAGCATTGGGGCGGATTGGTTTATACTTCCTGATAAGCCCTACAAACCCAGCAGCTATAAGTATGATTGCACCACCGTAAGCGATGTATTTTTCGTATTCGTGAAGCAACTCTAACCACTCGGCGGCCACATTTGCTACAGTTACGTACACTATATCGCTCAGGGATACCCCTGCTATGAAAGCTATACCTGCCCGATAGCTATGATTGAGGCTATAGCGTAATACCGCAAACAGCGTAGGGCCTACGGATATTGCCATGAACAGCCCGAGTAATAATCCTTTAATAATTGCATCGAGTAAATGCATGGTGTAAGATAAAAAACTTAGGCGGAATGCCTACGGATAAGAGTCATAACATGGTTATAAAATTTGTATACGAGAATATTGTCATTTCACCCATACAGTAATATTGCGGTTGGTGGCATCTGTTTCTTCTATGCTTATCCATATATGAGGGTGTGGTAGCAGTTCAGGAGCTTTTTCAGGCCATTCTATTAAGGAATAATTATTTTTTTGCAACACACAATCTTCCATGCCTGCATTAATGGCCTCATCGGTATCGCGCAATCTGTACCAGTCCATATGATATATAGTGCGGTCTTTTTTCTCTTGCAGAAAATGGTATTCATTTATAAGTGCGAAAGTAGGGCTGCTTACAGCATCTTTTACACCCAATACATTGCACAGTGCATGTATGAAAGTGGTTTTACCCGCTCCCATTTCGCCACTAAACGCCCATACGTTGTACTGATGTGCAGATTGCCATAACTGATGTGCGGCATTTTCTATTGTGGCTAAAGAATAGGAAATTTGTAATAAAGGAACCGATGCCATAGTATGTACAAAGATACTGTCAAACATCGGTTTGAATAAATGAGATGCAAAAAACACATGCGACGGTAGTAGAAGGAATGACATGCGGTAATTGCGCACTGACTATTTCCAAATTATTGGAAAAGAAGGGAGCTACCAATATTGCTGCTAACGCTGCATCAGGCGAGGTAAGCTTCAACCTGCCGGATGCAACTGATGTGGACGTTATATATGATACCATAGATAGCATGGGTTATAAAGTAGTGCGGGGCGATGTGGCAGATGGAGTAGCAAACACCAGCGAACATACGGATACTACAACCACGTACCTTTTTATATGCGCAGTATTTACCCTACCATTATTGCTGCATATGTTTCTTAGCTGGCACTGGCTGCACAATCCGTGGGTGCAGTTAGTACTATCTACGCCTGTATACGCCATTGGTTTGTGGGTGTTTGGCAGGAGTGCTATACGCTCCTTGAAACATAGATTGCCTAATATGGATGTATTGATAATATTAGGTGCATCGGCTGCATATATCTATTCTTTAATTGGTTTGCTGGTATATACACAAGCAGCACACGATTATTTGTTTTTTGAAACAACGGCATCCATCATCACATTAGTGATGGTAGGCAACTGGCTCGAACATCGTACTGTAAAATCTACCACAGTAGCCATAGACGCATTGGTGAAGCTGCAACCCCAACATGCACGTATTGTAATGACAGACAGTATGGGTAAGGAAACTATACTGGATGTGGAAAGCAGGTATGTGAAAGAGGGTGATGTAGTGTTAGTCAATCATGGGGACAGTATACCTGTTGACGGTGAAATAGTATATGGCGATGCACAGGTAGATGAACACATGATTACAGGCGAAAGTGTACCTGTACACAAGCGCTTAGGCGATGCGGTAGTAGGCGGTACGTTGGTTGCCGATGGCAACATTAAGTTAAGGGCTACAACGGTAGGTAATACATCTGTATTATCCAACATCATACGCATGGTGCGAGAGGCACAGGGAGTGAAGCCGCCATTGCAGAAGCTGGCAGATAAAATCAGTGCCATATTTGTGCCTGTTGTGGCAGGTGTAGCATTGGTAACAATACTGGTCAACTACTTTGTGCTGGAACATAGTTTTGCTGAGGCTATGATGCGTGCAATAGCTGTTATGGTTATTTCATGCCCGTGTGCCATGGGGTTGGCAACGCCTGCTGCAGTTGCGGTAGGCTTAGGCCGTGCGGCACGTAATGGGATGCTAATAAAAGGTGGCGATACGCTGGAGCGTATGAAAACTATCAAACAGATTGTGTTTGATAAAACAGGTACGCTTACTACGGGCAAGTTACAAATAGACGAGTATGTGTATGATGAGAATGTATTGGATGAAGATGGATTCAAAGCAATTGTGGCATCTATTGAAAATTACTCTTCTCACCCTATAGCTAAGTCTGTAAGCAGCCAATGGAAAGGTGTTGGTAAGGTAGATTTTGCAGATGTAAAAGAAGTGAAAGGCAAGGGTATGGAAGCTACAGATGCTATAGGTAACATATGGCAATTAGGTTCTGAAAGATGGCTGCATCATGCAACAACAAATAGCGGGTATGATTTATATCTATATAAAAACAAACAGTACGTTGGTGCATTGAACATAACAGATACATTGCGTACTGATGCGGTTGCTACAATAGCAGAGTTGAATGAAATGGGTTTCAAAACTATTTTGCTGAGTGGTGATAAAAAAGATAAGTGTCAACGTATAGCTGCTCAATTAGGTATTACAGAAGTGTATGCAGAGCACAACCCCGAAATGAAAAATGCGAAACTGGATGAACTTTTAAAGATTGCACCGACAGCAATGGTGGGCGATGGTATTAATGATGCGCCGGCATTGGCAAAAGCAACAGTAGGTATATCTCTAAGCGAATCTACACAGATTGCCATTCAATCGGCCAATGTAATTCTGTCAAACAACCAACTGGCAACACTCACTAAAGCTATCCGCTTGGGTATTTATACATCACAAACTATCAAGCAAAATCTGTTTTGGGCATTTCTATATAACATAATTGCAATACCTGTTGCCGCGGCAGGTATGTTAAAGCCTACATATGGAGCGGGCATTATGGCGTTGAGTGATGTGGTACTAATAATTAATTCACTTCGTCTCGGTGTTAGGAAGATTAGCCGTTAGTTAAAAGTGTCATGAAAAAAGACACAAGCGTTACAAAATCAGGCACTTGTTTTGTTAATTTACATAATTATAACCGCCCCTGCTTAAATATTAGTTATGAGAAAAATCCTGATTATAGCATTATTAACAATATCTGCTGCTACTAAAGCCAATGTAAATCTGTGGCAACGAATAGATAAAGCTCCTGCTAATATAGTACAGTCTGTAAATCCAGTATCGTACACGTTATTTACACTTCAGGAGTTACAACTGAAAAGCACATTATTCAACCTGCCTCAAAATGCTATCCTGCAGTTTCCTGCACCAGATGGTAAGATGATTTCTTTCAAAATGGAAGAAACTCCCTGTATGGAGCCTGCGTTAGCTGCAAAATATCCTGAGATTAAGACATTTACAGGTGTAGCATTGCATAATAAAGCCATTACCGCAAAGTTTGATTACACATACATGGGCTTTCATGCTATGATTTTTGATGGGACATATACGTATATGATCGACCCATTTAGTAATCCATCTACAGGATATTATGTTTGTTATTACAAGAAGGACTTATACTCACTAACAGACAACAAACATTGTGAAGTTAAAGAAGATGAAAAACTGATTAATCATCAACAGTTGCAAATTGCCGATGTACCAACTGTAGTGCAATACAAAACACATGGTAGTACACGCAGAACATACAGATTAGCAATGGCCTGTACTGGACAATATTCCGTAAAAGTAGCGGGTACGTCAACACCTTCAAAAGCAATATCGTTGAGTGCTATTACAACAACTGTGAATAGGATAAACGGTGTATATGAACGTGAGATAGGCGTAAGCATGAATCTGGTAGCTAATAACGACGACATTATTTATTTAGATGGCTCTACAGACCCCTATTCTAATTCTGGCTCAGATTTTAACACCAATCAAACCAATATAGATGCAGTTATCGGGACACTAAATTATGATATAGGGCACGTTATTATTACTGTTGGCAATGCCATAGCACAGTTGGCTAGCGTGTGCGATTTTGATGATAAAGCAAGAGGGGTATCGGGTCAACCAAATCCTGTTGGTGCATCGTTTGATATTGATTTCGTTGCTCATGAAATAGGTCATCAGCTTGGAGCTACTCATACTTTTAATGCCAATACAGGCTCGTGTTCTGGTAACGGTAATGTTAGCAGCGCACACGAACCTGGTAGTGGATCTACAATATTAGGCTATGCTGGTATCTGCGGTAATGATAATAATTTACAACCACATAGCGATGCCTATTTCCATTATAAAAGCCTTGATCAGATAATTGACTTTTTAACAACCAATGGTGCGATTTGTGGCACTACAGTTGCATCAAACAATGCCCCTCCGTCTGTCGCAAGTATATCTCAATCATACAATATACCCCATCTTACTCCCTTTGAGTTAATAGCACCAGAGGCATCAGATGCAGATCATGATACACTTACATATTGTTGGGAACAATGGGACTTAGGTAGCTTCGGACAGTCATTTGCTACTACTGTAGGTTCCGGGCCAATATTTCGTTCATTCAATCCGTCGTTTTCAAGAACACGGGTTTTCCCAACATTAGAAAAATTACTAACTAATGTTGCTAATTATTTGGGAGAGAAATTGCCTGAAACAACACGAATACTGGAGTTTAAGTTGACAGTAAGGGATATTTATAATGGTTTCGGAACATTAAATATGTCTGACGATAAACTAACACTATATGCTACTAACACATCAGGGCCATTTTTAGTACTAGCACCCAATAATATTACAGATTATTGGCAATGCGGAACGAGTGTAACTGTTACATGGGATGTAGCGAATACGACTTCAGCACCAGTAAACTGTACTAACGTAGATATATACTTATCTATTGATGGTGGCTATACATATCCATATACATTGGCTACAAATACACCGAATGATGGTAGTGAAACTATTACCGTTCCCAATAATATATATTCAAAAGGATGTAGGGTGAAAGTGAAGGGTGCTGGCAACGTATTCTTTGATATCAGCAATCAAAACTTTTCTATCTTTCCATGGTCTGCATCTGTTAATAATGTTGTACAGGATGCGTTTATAAACGTCTATCCAATACCTGCAAATGATGTGCTTAATATAGAGTTGAAGGAGAAGCAATCTTATAAAGCTATCATTACAAATATACTTGGTAGACAAGTATGGACAAGCTATATTACAGATAGAGTAAGTATAAAGATTGCAGGCTGGTCTGCAGGTGTTTATTCTCTGCAATTAGTAAATACAAACACGAATGAAGTATTAAACAGGAAATTTGTAGTTCAGTAAGCAGTATAAAAAGATATTGTACTAAAAGCGGCAATTGCCGCTTTTAGTATTTCAGTTCTTCCTTCAGGTATTTGCCAGTATGGCTTTCTTTAATTTTTGCTATGGCTTCAGGCGTACCGCTGCCTACCAATTGCCCGCCGCCATTACCGCCTTCTGGTCCCATATCTATCACATAGTCCGCCACTTTTATTACATCAAGGTTGTGTTCTATTACCAATACTGTATTGCCTCTGTCAACAAGTCTGTTCAGTACAGCCAACAGGTGCTTGATGTCTTCAAAATGTAAGCCTGTTGTAGGTTCGTCTAAGATATAAATGGTTTGTCCAGTATCACGTTTAGATAATTCCGTCGCTAGTTTTACACGTTGTGCTTCGCCCCCACTAAGTGTTACGGCGCTCTGCCCCAGCGTTACATATCCAAGCCCAACATCCTGTAATGTTTTTATCTTACGATGCAAGTAGTTTACATTCACAAAAAAATCTACCGCTTCGTCAACGGTCATGTCTAATACATCAGCTATTGATTTGCCCTTGTATCGTATTTCCAGTGTTTCACGGTTATACCTTCTGCCATTACATTTTTCACAAGGCACGTAAACATCTGGCAAAAAGTTCATTTCTATCACACGCATACCACCTCCCTGACATTCTTCGCAACGTCCGCCTTTTACATTAAACGAAAATCTACCCGCATTATAACCTCTGATTTTTGCCTCAGGAATCTGTGCAAACAATTGGCGTACTTCGTTGAAGAAACCACAGTAGGTTGCCGGGTTGCTACGTGGGGTACGACCTATAGGGCTTTGGTCTATTTCTATTACTTTATCTATATGCTCTATGCCATCCACTTTTTTATAAGGCATAGGCATTTGTTTGAAGTTGTGATAACATTGCTTAGCAAGAATAGGGTAGAGTGTTTCGTTAATGAGGGTGCTCTTGCCACTTCCGGATACACCGCTTACACAGATAAAACTACCTAACGGCAATTCTATATTCACATTCTTCAGGTTGTTGCCTGTTGCTCCCTTTAATATGATTTTTTTACCATTTCCTTTACGCCTTTCTTTAGGTACATCAATATTTAGCTTGTGACTCAGATAGCCGGCTGTAGTAGTATTCCCTTTCAGTATTTGTGCAGGTGTGCCTTGTGTTACAATACGCCCGCCATGCTTACCTGCGGCAGGGCCAATATCTATCAGGTAGTCTGCGGCAAGCATTATGTCTTTGTCATGTTCTACAACCAATACACTATTGCCACCATCTCGTAGGTTTTTCAGTGCACTAATAAGTTTGTGGTTATCACGTTGGTGCAGACCTATACTCGGTTCGTCGAGTATATAAGTAATACCTGTCAACTGTGAACCAATTTGTGTAGCCAACCTGATGCGCTGGCTTTCTCCACCACTTAATGTGCGTGTTGGTCTGTCAAGCGTCAAGTAATGCAAGCCAACATCCAACAAAAAATGTAGCCTATCGCGTATCTCTTTCAGTATATCTTTCGCTATTACCTGTTGTTTGTTACTTAACTTCTTTTCGATGCTTACAAGCCATGCTGCTAGCTCTTGTAGCGATTTATTTGTAAGCTCTGCAATGTTTTTATCTGCCAATTTGAACCAAAGGCTTTCTTTCTTCAGTCTTGCTCCATTGCATTCTGGGCAAGTATTTAGTTCCATGTACCCCTCTGCCCAGTCGCGTATTGCCTCACTTGTAGTTTCATTAAACCAGCGGAGTAGCATATTGATAATGCCTTCGTACTGATTATCTGCTATTTTTTGGTGATAGCCTTCAGCTTCGTCATTTTCATAGGTGATAATGCCTTCTTCATTACCGTACAATAAAATATTCAGTTGCTTTTGTGGTATATCTTTTATAGCAGTATTTAGTGGTATTTTATGTTTTTTGGCTAAGATGGTTGCTTGATTGAAAGTCCATGATTCACGCTCACCGCCTAATGGGGCGATACCACCATCGTTGATGCTCTTAGTTTTATCAGGTATTACTTCGCTCATGTTCACCTGATACACGCTACCAAGACCTTTACACTTGGGACATGCACCGTATGGCGAGTTGAACGAAAACGTATTCGGCGACGGCTCTTCGTAAGACAAGCCTGTATCTGCACACATTAGTTGTTTGCTGTATTGTGTAATAGTATTCTTGTCAGCGTCCAGCAAAAACATCAGGTCTTTACCTGTTTGCAGGCTTTTCTGTATGCTTTGCCCTAAGCGTGCCTGTGCATCTGGTTGCACTATTAGTCTGTCAATTACCAGCTCTATATCGTGTATTTTATACCTGTCAAGCTGCATCCGTTCCTTCATCTCTACAATCTCACCATCTATACGAACTTTCACATAGCCTTGCTTGCGTAGTTGTTCAAATAGTTCTCTGTAATGTCCTTTACGCCCACGTACAATGGGTGCCAACAATACAACCTTTTTGCCTTTGAAATTTTGTTCTACATGCGCCACAATTTCTTCTTCGCTGAATTTTGTCATCTTCTTACCTGTATTGTAAGAATAGGCATCTGCCACACGCGCATATAGCAGACGCATAAAGTCATACACTTCTGTAACAGTACCAACGGTAGAGCGTGGATTACGATTGGTTGTTTTTTGTTCGATAGATATAACGGGTGAAAGTCCGCTTACTTTGTCAACATCCGGGCGGTCAAGGTCACCCATAAACTGACGGGCATAAGCAGCAAAGCTCTCCATGTAGCGTCTTTGTCCCTCTGCAAAAATGGTGTCAAACGCAAGCGATGATTTGCCGCTCCCGCTGATGCCTGTTATAACAACTAATTGATTTTTGGGAATGTGTACATCAATATTCTTCAGGTTGTGTACCCTTGCTCCTAAAATCTCTATATGTTGATTGGTTTTTGAAACCGTTTTTGTATTTGCCATAATGCTGCCGCCGTTGGCGGATGTGCAATATAAACAATGGCTTGCTGAAACTGTTTGAACAGGTTAGTACTTTCTTTCTATAGCATAATTAACAAGCAACTCCATCGCTTCTCTGGCTGGGCTTTGCGGGTATTGGTGCAGCATATCTAATGCTTCCTGTTTATATGCATTCATTTTATTGCGCGCATATTCAATGCCGCCTGAATGATTTACAAGGTCTATTACTTCTTGTACTTTTTTGCGGTCGGTATTCTGGTTTTTGACGATGTAGATGATTTTTCGCTTGGTAGCCTCGTCTGTATTGTTCAGCGTGTAGATGAGTGGCAGTGTCATCTTCTTTTCTTTGATGTCTATGCCTGTAGGCTTGCCAACATTGTCTTGTCCGTAGTCGAACAGATCGTCTTTAATTTGAAAGGCAATACCTACCTTCTCCCCAAAAGTGCGGAAAAGCTCAGAGGTAGCAATATCATTTGATGCAGAATAAGCCCCGGCAGCACATGCAGAAGATAGTAAAGAAGCTGTCTTAGCTCGTATTATTTCAAAATAAATATCTTCTTTTATATCTAATTTTCTTGCTTTTTCCATCTGTAAAAGTTCACCCTCGCTCATCTCTTTTACAGCTCTTGAAGTTATCTTAAGTATTTGATAATCATCATTTTCTAAAGATAAAAGCAGTCCCTTGGCCAGTAAATAATCACCTACTAAAACAGCTATTTTATTTTTCCACAGTGCATTAACAGAAAAAAAGCTGCGTCGGAGCATTGCGTTATCTACCACGTCGTCGTGCACCAAAGTTGCAGTATGTAATAATTCTATTAGAGAAGCAGCTCTATATGTATTCTCGCGTATACCTCCTGCTATTTTAGCAGACAAGAAGACAAACATTGGGCGCATTTGCTTGCCTTTGCGTTTGATGATGAAGCGCATAATCCTGTCAAGTAAAGGGTTTGAGCCCCTTACACTGTCTGCGAATTTCTTCTCAAAAACATCCAATTCCTGCCCTATAACCTGTTTTACTAGCTCCATTTTGTGTTAATAACCGGTGAACACCATGTTAAGCGTTCGTAAAAAAACTAAAAATCATTGAACTTATTGATTATTAAAATTACTTTTACATCGGTTCTTAAAGCTTGAATCGGTATTCAGACGGAAATAGAATTATTTCTTCACCTTTGTTTTTTTGAACGAGGTACTATACCTTTGTCATGTTTTGAGTAATTTAACCAAAATTTTTATAATTAAACAATCTGTTATGGTCAACAAAAAGTACCTATTGCTAGCCGGTGTATGCTCACTATTGGCAACGCAGCCGGTATTTGCACAAGACGGTGCTCAAACTGCTAAGTGGTCTGGTCGTGATATGACTTATCGCGGTCAGAGCTATGATGTTTTAGACACTAACTACGTGCCCGGTTTCCGCATGAAACAACATCGTAAATTCCTCAATCACCAGTATGCTTTCCCTGCACGCCCTCGTAACATGTGGGAGATAGGTTTTGGCGCTGGTCTTTACAATGTATCCAGCGATGTGCCAACGCTAATGGCATGGCAAACAAAAGGTGGCGGTGGTCTAGGCTATCACGTACACGTACGCAAAGCTTGGGGTTACGTATTATCTACTCGTTTGCAGTACATCTATGGTGTTGCTAAAGGTTTGCAATGGCAAGAAAGCCGTAACTATCGTTACAACACTGCATGGAAAGATTATTACCAAGCTGCTGCTTTAGAAAACCTGAACATGCCTTCAGATCCCGTTTTCTATAACTATCGTTTAGAAGCACATCAGTTGAATTTAGACCTGATTGCGTCTTTAAATAACATTAAGTTCCACAAAGCACGTACAGCTATATCTGCATATGCTTTTGTTGGTCTAGGTGCTTATGCATACAACACACGTGTAGATGCATTGAATGCTAGCAATCAAAAATATAATTTCCATCAGATTTTGGGTATCAGTAATGCACAAACTCAAATTCATGAGAATCGCAGAGATATTCAAAAGAAATTGCAAGACGGTATGGATGGAACATACGAAACAGACGCTGAAAATGAGCGTGATCGTCGTCGTCCTGAAATATTCAACAACAAAACTTTACAGTTTGCTCCTAGTTTCGGTCTTGGCTTCCAATTCCGTTTGAGCCCACGTATCAATTTGTCACTTGAAGATCGCGTTACTATTCCTTGGGATGATGATCTGTTAGATGGTCAGCGTTGGTCTGAGCAAGTATTCGGTTCTCCGGTACAAACTAATCAAAACGATGGTGTTAACTATCTTAACTTAGGTATCAACTTCAACCTTGGTAACAAACGTAAGAGCATTGAACCACTTTACTGGATTAATCCATTGGATCATGCTTTCAACGAATTGTCTTATCCTCGTCATATGCAGTTGCCTGACCCAATTCTGCCTGATAGCGATGGTGATGGTATTACTGATCAGTTCGATAAGTGTCCTGGCACACCTGCAGGTGTAGCTGTTGATAGCCATGGTTGCCCGCTTGACACGGATGGTGATGGTGTACCTGATGATCGTGATAAGCAATTGATAACTCCAACAGAATGTCAACCAGTTGATGCTGATGGTGTAGGTAAATGCCCTTGTCCGGAAGGTTGTGTTACTGTTGCGCCAACATGTGGTAATATAGGTGCAGGAAGTGTAACATTTGACAACAATGCATCTAAAATACGCCCTGCTGCGCAAGCACAGTTGGCAACTTTAGCTGCTCAAATGCAAGCAAATCCAACTTGTAAAGTAGTTATCACAGGTGCAGGTAATGCAAGCAAAATACAGCAACAACGTTCTTGGGATCGCGTAAATGCTATTATTGAGTATATGAGCGAGAAACATGGTATAGACCGTAATCGTTTCATTTTCCAATATGGTCAGGCAGGTGATGCAAATGGTGTAATGTACCGTTCTGCTATGCCTGGAGAAGAAGGCCCTAACAATGTTGCGCCTCCTTTCCCTAACTTAAGAAGGGATTAATTAAAATAATAATTGGACTTCATAACAGAGCAGTCCCGCCGTTAAACAACGGCGGGACTGTTTTTTTACTTATATAGATTTATAAGGAAGAATTAACGGTACGTATTTACGCCAGCAATGCTTGTTGTCTTACATTTATATCGCTATGATAAATAGAAACTTTGCTTTGGAGTATGATAAGTCATGGACACGATACGATTTGATTGTGAATTTATTCCAACTTGGTAGAGACACACTCCATCGTAAAAAGGCTCTGTTATTTGGTGGACTGAAAACAGGTGATACAGTATTGGATTTGTGCTGTGGAAGCGGGTTAAGTTTTAAGGCAATACAAAGTATTATAGGTTCTCATGGAAAAATTATAGCAGTCGATGCCAACCCTTATATGCTGCAGCTTGCAAAGAACAGAGCGAAAAAGAACGGATGGGATAATATTACATTCATACAATGTCCAATAGAAGATTTACAAATAAATGAAAAGGTAGATTTCGTTTTTTTTGCTTTGTGTTGGTACGATAAAGATCTGTCTGCCCGATGGGTGCTAAAAGTGTCAGAATTTATTAAGGCAGATACAGGTAAAATTTGTTTTTTCGATTATAAAATGCCGGACAATTGGCTTCGACCGTTTATAAAACCCATCTTGTGGTTAGAGATAAAATGGCTTGGTGAAGCATATACTGTTGACGAACTTGATTGGAAGCCTAGAGAAATAATCGGTAGCATGCTTAGCGATGTTAAGTTTACTAAATACTACTTTGATTGTTTGTTTGCTATTGCAGGTAAGCCAATTGAATAGATTTTTGCTATGTTAAGGACAATGTAGTGCACATAGTTATTTGAAAGGATTCGAATACTTAATGTCGGTGATAAACTTATTGTCTGATAGTGTATTAAGGAAAGCCACTATTGCATTCTTTTGCTGTTGTGTGAGGTTTAATGGTCTCGCTTGTCCAGTTACAGGGTCTTTGAGCCTGTTGTCAAGATTAGGATGGTTTTTCACACCAGTGCTATAATGCTCTATGACCTGCTCTATTGTCAAAAATCTGCCATCGTGCATATATGGTGCTGTTAGCATTACATTTCTCAATGATGGAGATTTGAATTTGCCATTATCAATAGCCCTGCCTGTAACTTTACCTACACCATTGTCATTATATACCAAATCAAGCCCGTTATTACGGGCAACAGGCATTGTTTGTAGCTCTGTATTGTGACAAGGACCTGCACAATTTGCATTGAATACTCTTAACCCTTGATTCTCTATTTGGCTGAAACCAGGCAAGTCTTCATTTGGAGCCGGTGGGTGCCCTAAAGTAGCCAAGCCATCATCATATTTAGATTGATAAGAGACCATTGATCGAATAAATTGAGCTAGCGCTTTAGAAATTCTGTCTCTGGTTACACTTTCGTCTCCAAATGCTTTGCGGAACAGTACTTTGTAATAATCTTTTGCTGCCAGTTTCTTTTCAAGACTATCTAAAGTCATTCCCATTTCTACAGGATGCTGAATTGGCATAAGCGTTTGGTCTTCTAATGTTACAGCTCTTTCATCCCAGAAGAATCTACCATTTGCATAATAACGAGCATTCGCAAGACTCATACTATTGCGGTCTGTAAGTCCCCCTAGAATGCCTTTGCTGAATTGTAAAGGATCGGTAAAACTATTTTCCTGCTTATGGCAAGAAGCGCAAGCTATTGTGTTATTCAGCGATAATGATTTATCATAAAACAGTACTCTGCCCAAAGTAGCGCCGTCATTAGTAATTGGGTTGATATTGACAGGTGTATTATCAGTTGACGATATTGGTGGGGCTCCAAAATGGAATGGTAAATTAAGTGCTATATAATTAAATGAAGATTCCGGTAAATTGAGCGTTGCAGTAATAATTTCATAGTCTGCCTTATTTATTGGAGTGCTATTGGTTGAAGGGCTAGCCGATGTATCTGTATTTTTCTTACAACTTACGAAGAGAATAGCTGCTAATGCTATAGCACTGATTGTTTTATGTAGGATATGCATAGTCCTATGTTTAATGTATGACTATTTAGACGTCAAATAGTTTAATATCCTTCTTTGCCGGGTTCACAATGTCTTTCGCATTACATAGTCATTCATCCAAAAGCCTTGGCCAATATCTATATCTTCGCTATAAACTATTTCAAAGCCCATTTTTTGGTAAAACCCGGTTGCTGGATTGTGGCGGTTTACATTCAATTCCAAAACAGATTTATTATCATTTCTGATGGCATCTTCAACAGCCCCTAACAATAGCTTTCCATAGCCCAAACCCTTTGTATTTGTAAGGCAGTATAGCTTATGCAACTTAATGATGTTATGGTTTTCTGTTCTTGGGCCATATGATGCAAAACCTGTTGCTAAATTGTTTGCAAAAAGCAGGATATAGTTTTGACTGCCTTCTCTAATTTGTTTTGCTATCATATTTTCACTATACATGTTATCGAGCATATAAGTTATTTGTTCAGCACTAATAATTTGGCTATAAGTAGGCCACCATATATGTGTGGCAAGTTGTCTGATTGTATCAATGTCAGCAATAGTAGCAGGACGTATTAGTGTCATTTGGTAAAAATAGTATGTAGTATTGAATATGTATCTTTTGTAAATTATTTGGCTAAGTGGGTTTACCGATTGCTTTTTTGCAGATTGCTTCTTATTTTCACATTCATGAAAAAGCTGATTGTTTTTGCGGGTGTATTATTTGCCCTTACTGCAATATTAGAATCTTGTGGACCATCTCATAAAGTGCCACGTCCACAGGTTCATCCTCGTCCGCCAAGGAAGATGACAATGGTTATGCCTTCACCTGTTCAGCACACTGCTGTACAAACGATAGCGTAATATTTTAATACCATTTTCATGGCTACACCCGGCTCTGACCGGGATTTTTGCTTTATACTTAATGCATGAAAACGTACTGTTTTGTAACGCTTTTTTTAGCTTGCAGCATTGCTAGTGCACAAGATGTAAATGATTGGGTTAAATATAGTAATTATCCCAAAACGGGCATTTATACAACTACTATAGCTTCATTGCTTGCTAAACCAGTGATGATGAGCAAACAAGAGGGGTGTAGGGTTCTGTCATTTGATATGTTTGGAGAGGTGCATAAAACAAAAAAAGAAGTTGGTCCAGTATCTTCTGATGGTGCACACATAAGCGCAGCACAAAAGACATTAATTAAGAAAGTAGGTGAGAAAGGAACGATATGGATATACAATGTCAAGTTGCAATGTAATGATGGGACTACTCACAGCTTCGGTAAAGAAAAGGGAAGTTTTGCAGTGTACTATTTCAGGATAAAGGATAAAAAATAAAGCAGTCCTGAAAATCAGGACTGCTCAAAAAACCACCATTTACCACTTAACCTATGCTTATGCTTTTTGCTGAGCAAACTCAACTTTTATTTCCATATTTACTTCATCACCAACTACAGCACCACCTGCTTCTGTCATGGCGCTCCATTTCAGACCATAATCTTTACGGTTGATTTTGCCGGTAGCTTTGAAGCCTGCTTTTGTATTACCCCAAGGATCTTTTACAGTGCCACCATATACAACGTTCAATTTCACTTTCTTCGTTACATCGCGAATAGTAAGGTTGCCTTCCAATACATATTGGTTGCCCTTTACTTTTTTGAATGAAGTACTGGTAAACTTCATAGTAGGATATTTCTCTGCATTGAAGAAATCATCGCTCTTGAGGTGACCATCGCGTTTTTCATCATCTGTGTTGATGCTATTTACATCTACCGAAAAATTGATAGCAGCATTATTAAAGTCTGCGCTTGGTGAAGTTACTGAGCCGTCAAATACTCGGAAGGTACCCTCTGTTTCAGATATTACAAGGTGAGATACACTGAACTTAACACCTGAGTGGCTGCGGTCTAGGTTCCATTTAGTAGGCGTTTCTGCTGCTGCCATTGGCTTTTTTGCAGACTGTGCTACCATAATCATAGGCATAAAAGCCATAGCTGAAAGGATTAATAATTTTTTCATAACTGTTGATTTTGAGAATATTTTATAATGTTTATACAACAAATGTACGTACATCTAAATTTTATTTCCAAATAACTTTAGCTTATACGGGTATGGATTAGGGAAATATTAACGATATTAGTTTGTTATGAAATACATAGAAATGCCCGATACTGGCATTATAGAAACAGAAAGGTTGTTATTGAAAGAGTTAACTCCTGAGTTGATGGGTTATATTTTTAATTGTATGAATATATCGGATGGTATGTCTTTTTTAGGCATAGAGAAGCAAGAAAGCTATGATCTTGAAAAACGTAAATGGGAAGAAGGTATTATTGGTTTCGACTTAGGATACAAGGGCTTTAATATGATGTTGAAGTGCACAAAACAAGTAGTAGGTAAAATTGGGTATCATACTTGGAAGCCATCTCATAGAAGGTCTGAGATTGGTTATGCCATAAGTATTGACAGTTATAAACAAAATGGATACATGAAAGAGGCAATGAAACCATTCCTGATTTATGGATTTGAGAAGATGAACCTTAATAGAATAGAGGCTTTTATAAGTCCGTTGAATACTCCTTCAATAAAGTTGATTGAGAGATATGGCTTTACAAAAGAAGGCTTGCTCAGACAGCATTACGGAAGGAACGCTGTAGCCGAAGATTCTGCTGTTTATGGACTATTGCTGTCTGAGTATCAATCTATTAAACATACGTGGTAGAGAGTAAAAAAATAGGGATAAAAAGCGTACGTTTGCAGCACCAAATTTTTATTATACAATATGAATTTTCAACTCACAGAGGAGCAATTAGCAGTACAGGCAGCGGCCCGCGAATTTGCGAAGAATGAACTGTTGCCGGGTGTTATTGAGCGTGATGAACACCAGAAGTTTCCGGCAGAACAAGTAAAGAAACTTGGCGAACTTGGTTTTATGGGTATGATGGTTGACCCAAAATATGGTGGTTCTGGTATGGATACAGTGTCTTATGTATTGGCTATGGAAGAAATCTCTAAAGTAGATGCTTCTACCTCTGTATGTATGAGTGTAAACAATTCGCTTGTTTGTTGGGGTTTGGAAACATATGGCAACGAAGAGCAAAAGCAAACTTACCTGACAGAAATGGCAAGTGGTCAGAAAATAGGAGCTTTCTTGCTGAGCGAACCCGAAGCAGGTTCTGATGCTACATCGCAGCGCACTACTGCCGAAGATATGGGTGACTACTACCTGTTGAATGGCACAAAAAACTGGATAACAAACGGTAGCACTGCATCTTACTACTTAGTAATCGCACAAACCTACCCCGATAAAAAGCACAAAGGTATTAATGCGTTGATAGTGCATAAAGACTGGCCAGGTGTAACGGTAGGCGCTAAAGAAAATAAACTTGGTATTCGTGGTAGCGATACGCACAGTATTATGTTTCAGGATGTGAAAGTGCCTAAAGCCAACCGTATTGGCGATGATGGCTTCGGTTTCACATTTGCCATGAAAGTATTAGCAGGTGGACGTATCGGTATTGCCGCACAAGCATTGGGTATAGCTAGCGGCGCGTACGAACTGGCATTGAAATATTCTAAAGAGCGTAAAGCATTCGGTACAGAAATATCAAACCACCAATCCATTGCTTTCAAATTGGCAGATATGGCTACGGCTATTGAGGGTGCAAGGCTGATGGTCATTAAATCTGCATGGACGAAAGACCAAGGTAAAGATTATACACTCTCTGCATCTATGGCAAAGCTGTATGCATCTGAAATAGCACAGTGGGTAACCAACGAAGCTGTACAGATACATGGTGGCTATGGCTACGTAAAAGAATTCCACGTAGAACGTTTGATGCGTGATGCGAAGATTACACAGATATACGAAGGTACTAGCGAGGTACAGAAAATTGTTATTAGCCGTACGGTATTGAAAGACTAAGTTCGTTTTCAAATAATAAGAAAGAGGTGATACTTATATATCACCTCTTTTGTTTTCTATTGTAGTTAGGTAGCCTTACCACTTTACTATTTCTTTATTCTTGGCATTGATAAGTTTCCCTGGTTTTTCTTTGAATATCAATTCGTGCGGTGCTGCTGTCAGTTGGTTATTATCATCAACACAATCGTGCAGTGCATATACCGTAGTAGTGTTTAAGTCGCCCTCATTGTCAAAAAAATCATCCAGCATTACTAACTGATCGGGCGACTTAGCTAGGTAAGATTTAAAATCAAGTTGATGGATGCCTACATGCGCAGACACCAACCATGCTACTTGCCTGCGATAAACTTTCGGGTATATCACCGCTCCTTTGTCATCGCCAATACTGAAGTCTTCCTCTACCGGTGGCTTTCTGTATATCAAATCCCAATCAAAATGGTTAAGGTCTGTTGTAATGGCTTTGCCGGTTCTGTTCTTTTTTGTCTTGCCTTTTTTCCACGCTTTGAGAAATAAATCTATCTCATCTGTTTTCATGGATGTATAGAATGCAGGCAACCCCCAGCCGTTTTCTACCAGCCAAAGATTGATGTCTTTTTTATTGCCTATTATGATATTGCCAACAAACCTACCGTAGGTATCTACTGCCTCATGAGGTGCATCTACCTGTGTTTCAAACGTAGCTTTTATCATGCCCTTGTTATCTGCAAATTGCGACAGGTAAATGGCTAATGCAACCGTAGCGCTTTCCGCAAAGCTTTGTCTGCGCTCCTCATTTATTTCGTTGAACGCTGCACGTTCTGAGTCAGATACATCGGCTGTTTTTTTCAATGGAGATGCTTTGTAATGAAGCTCCGGAGCATCGACGCCTTGCAGGCGCACAGTGATCGTTTGCTCGCCCGTCTTCTTGCTTGTTTTGACTACTTCAGATGTAATGCTGCCTTTCGATTTGGCACCGTAATATACTTTGGTGGTTTTAAAAGCACCACTATTGCCAGCCCTATACTTGAATGAGTTATTGCCAACAATGAGCTTTATTTTCGTAGTATCGGCATCAGATGAGCCTGCAGGCCAAAACTGGTTGATGTCTATTTGCCCTTGTATTCTTAATGTTCCCATGTAGTATTGTTTTTATCAGTTAATAATATAAAAGTATAATATATTATTAACAACACTAACAATCGTCTATGGCATAACAATTTTATAATGGCTGTTTACTAATAACTGAATTAGTAATTAGTTTTTCGGATTTTACATCAATATATCATGCACAGGTTCTGCTTTGGGTGGCAGGTCTTCTTCGCCCAGCATTTCGCGTAGGTCTATCTCTATAGTGCGGCATAATGCCGTCATTGGTACGTCGTTAATCGAGTTTTCAAAAGGATTCTCGCTACTTGAGCCTACTATCTCCATTGTGTTGAATACCCAAGATATAAGGCAATGAAACGGGATAACCAACCATTCAAACTCTTCCCCTAATTTCTGAAACTCGTTTATCAGCCCGAAAGGCAGCAGCAGGATGAATATCCATGTGAATACAAAGCTGAAATAAGCATATTGCCTTGGGAAAGGAAAGTTTTTGATGCGCTCGGCAGCGCCTTGCTGGTTGTACAATTCAGCTAACGTACGTGTCATTTCTACATGATGAAAAGAATCTATCATGCCCTTACTATATAGTTCTTCAATATCTTTCGATTGCCTCCTTATAAGTTGTGTGGCGGCATTGCGGTTTTTTACACTGGCTTCCACTTCATCAATGCTCAGGTAGGGTTGCAGTTCCTTATCCATAGACTCCATGTGAAAAGCATCTTCATGAGCCACTAATCTTTGCCCTGTTTTGTACGCTTGCTCCCAATAGGTAGGGCGGCGTAGTTGTAAGCGCAGCGCATTCAGGAAGGCTAAATGTCTGTATATCAGCTTGCGGTGTATTTCTTCCAGTTCTATCTGCCCGCATTGCTCTTCTACTCGTTTGTTGTTCACAAAGTCTAATACCTGTATACCCCAAGTGCGGCTGCTGTTTACCAATGCGCCCCATATGCGCCTCGCTTCCCAAAGCCTGTCGTACGAAGAATTGTTCTTGAAGCCGATATAAAAAGCTACCGCTACCGCAATAGCAGATATAGGTAGAAAAGGCACTTGCAAAAAATGCATGTCAAACGCACGGTGTGCAGCTACTACTGCACTACTGTATAGTACAAAGAAGATGATATACTTCCATGCATACAGCATGATGATACTCCACTTAATGGTTCGGCGTGTGTACATTGATTATTGCGATATGGTTATACTAATATACAAGTCAATATCCGCTTTTATGTATTTACGGGCATAGTTGTTAACGATGACCTCATAAAGATGCGTACACGAATACGGTTCATTTATTTTAGTCTTATTTCTAATATTTTAAGGTTATCCCGTTTATTAGCTGTATCTTTGCGGCTTCTTATTAAAAAGTTCTTTATTAGATGATTTCATTTTCGAGCCTCTCATTGAGAGAGGAATTGACTCGTGCCGTATCGGACATGGGTTTTGAGACGCCGACGCCTATTCAACAAAAAGTTATTCCGCAACTCTTATCTCAACCTTCTGATATTATTGGATTAGCACAGACCGGTACCGGTAAAACTGCTGCTTTCGGACTTCCGCTACTGCACCACACAGACGTTGCACAGAAACATGTGCAAGCCCTTGTATTGAGCCCCACACGAGAATTGTGTATGCAAATACAGGAGGAATTTAAAAAATATGGTTACTACATGCGTGGTTTGCGTACTACTGCCGTGTACGGCGGTGTGCCCATAAGCGGGCAGATACGCGAAGTAAAAGCACACCCGCAAGTAATTGTAGCAACACCAGGCAGGTTGATAGACTTGCTGGAGCGCAAAGCCTTGTCTCTCGACCAGGTAAAGTATGTAGTGCTGGATGAAGCAGACGAGATGCTTAACATGGGTTTCCGTGAGGATATTGAATTTATACTGAAAAATACCCCTGCACGTGAGTTTACATGGCTGTTTTCGGCTACCATGAACAATGATGTGCGCAACATCGCCAAACGCTTTATGAGCAAATGGCAGGAGTTTGCCGTAGCAAAAGAAAACGTAACCAACGAAAACATAGACCACCAATACTACGTTACCAATCACCACAACAGGTTTGAAACTTTGCGTCGTTTGCTGGATTTTGCACCCGGCATTTATGGTATCATCTTTACACGTACTAAACAGGACTGTCAGGATATTGCTGAGAAGCTGATGAAGATGGGCTATCATGTTAGCCCACTGCATGGTGATATGGACCAGAAGATGCGTAGCAAGGTGATGGAACGCTTTAAAAACAAAAGCTTGCAATGCATTGTAGCTACCGATGTGGCTGCTCGTGGTATTGATGTGAATGATATAACCCACGTTATAAACTACGAATTACCAGACGATCCCGAAGTGTACACACACCGTAGTGGCCGTACGGCTCGCGCTGGTAAGTCGGGTATCTGTATGTCTATCGTTACACCGAAAGAAATATCAGGCATACGTCAGGTAGAACGCTTATCAAAAACACGCTTCCATAAAAGTGATATACCTGATGGAGCAGAGATAGTGCGTAAAAAGCTGTTTTATTACTTAGAGCAAATTGAAACCGCACAACCTGAGGCTGATTTTGCTAAAATATACCAGTCTATTATCCACGAGAAGTTTGAGGATATGGATAAGGATGAACTGATACGCAGGCTTGTGTGGCTGCAATTGAAAGATACGATGGAAGCCTACAATGAGTCGGAAGACTTGAACGCAGGTTATGAGCAGAGGGAAAGCAGAAGCCGTGGCAACCGTGGCAACGTGCGCCTATTTATCAATATAGGTATGAAGGACGGTATCAGCAATGCAGAAAAGTTGTTGCACTTCATCACCGACAGTACAGATATTGAGGCAAATATTATAGACCGCATCACCGTACGCGACCTGAGTAGCTTCTTTAACGTAAGCGGTTCGGCTGCAGAATACATAGTTCAGACCCTTTCTGCTAAAAAATATAAGGGTAGGAAAATAAGGATCGAAGAGGCTGAACAGCGCGACCGTGAAAGAGGCGGTTTTCCTACAAATCGCTCATTTTCAAGGGGTAATGATGGAGGAGGCTATAGACAAGGCAAGGGTGGTTCACAGAAGTTTAACAAGAGATATAGCGATAAGTAGTTATATATCCTTGCTTCTTAGCCGATAAGTTTGTATGTTTGCAAAAATTTATAATGTGTATGAGGCGGTTGTTATTATTAACGATTTTATCTTGCTCGCTGACAGGGCTCAAAGCCCAGGATGCTCAAAAACAGGTAACTGTTTCTGAGAGCGAGAAAGGTGTAGCCAGTTACTATCACGATAAATTTATTGGCAGAAAAACGGCAAACGGAGAGGTTTTTACAAACGATAAGTTTACCGCAGCCAGCAACAAGCTGAAGTTAGGTTCTTACGTAAAAGTTACCAACCTTAGCAACGGCGAGGTGGTATATGTAAAAATAAACGACCGTATGGCTGCCAGCAACAAACGCCTGATAGACTTAGCGAGCATTGCCGCAAAACGCCTCGATTTTCATCAGAAAGGCATTGCGAAAGTAAAAGTAGATGTAGTAAGTGAGGAAGAAGGTAGGGCTGGTATATTGGCTCAGCGTGCTACCAATGCGCCTGTTAGAAATAATGAATTTTAAACCATTGGCAACATAGCCATAGGGATAGAGATAAAAACACAAAAAGCACCGCCATGCGGTGCTTTTACTTTAATATTTGTTTGATTATCTATTCTATGGATAATCGTTGCCTGCCTATTACATTGTTCTCGTGCGAGACATCTAAGATATACACACCTACAGGCAACCCGATAGCACGGATGTACATAGTGCCTGCTTCAGAAATAACTTGTTTATTTTTCCATACAGTGCGTCCTGTATTATCTACAATGCGCACATCAGCCAGAATACCTGCATATTTAGCCATGTCTGTTTTTACCTCAAAAACACCATTATTGGGGTTGGGGTATATGCTCAGGTTGCGGTTTGAATATGGTATGATGTGTACGACAGTGGTAGTATCTGTTGTATCGGTTGTGTCTATAGCAACCTGATATAGTTGCAGGGCACTCTTCCATAAGCCGCGTCCATAGGTAGATGCCCATAACTCGCGTTTTTTGTAGTTGATGCCTAGGTCTGTAACTTCAATGCTCGGCATAGCTTTACTGTTATTAAACACTTCCCATTGTTTGCTGGTAGTATCCCAGTGATAAACGCCTATATCCGTACCCACATACATAAAGCCGTTAGAACTATCTACTTCTATACATTGTATGGGTACATCAGGTAACCCAACTTTTTTAGATGTCCATACTCCCGCATTGTATTCTACCACTTGCGGGCTGCCGTAACCTCCAAATGTAAGCCAGAAGCGGTCTTTCTTTTTAGGGTCTACTTTTATATCTGTTGGCCTCCACCTATATGGAGAAGTGATAACATTGAAAGTAACAGGTGTTGTAGCACTATAATTAAAAGTATAATAAACCTTAGCAGTATCACTGCCGCCTTGGTTGGTAATAGCATAGAGTGTTTTATTATCAGCAGGCGTCATAGCAAGACGATGGATGTTCTGTGTTTTATTCAACGAGTCGCCATTAGATAATGAAATCCATGTATTACCCCTATCTGCCGATACATATACTTGCCTGTATCCAGCAATGATGTGAGTTGGGTTGTGTGGATTAATAATATATGGGGTTATCCATGCACCTTTATTAGACATAAAGCCACCTCCCGGCGGTATATTATCCGATATTTCTGCATTAGCTGATGGCATTTTTCTATTAATTGAACCATTTTGTACGCCGCAGTAATAAATTGTGCTATCTGAAAAATCTATTTGGCAATCCATACCATCGCCACCATGTTCGTCATTCCATGTAGTATTACGTAAGCCCTTGGTGCCATTGTCTTGCGCGCCGGCTAATTGAAAGTTTTTATCGGGGCTGATAGCATTGCGGTAGAATTGTGTAATACCCATACCGTTTGTCATATCTGTCCAGATGGAATTTTTGCCCATGGGCGCATCTGTGCGGTATATCCCTCCATCGTTTGCTTGCAGCAACCTGCCTGTAACAAGAGGGTGGTAAGCCATAAAATGTTTATCTGCATGTACTGTTGCTACACCACTTATGCTATACCAATTCGTAGAAATGGTCCATGATGTACCACCATTGGTAGAATACCAAGTATTTACACCACCAACGGTTACGTTATTAGCATTGGCAGGGTCAATGGCTATGCACAAGTCATACCAACCTTGTCCACCACAACCATTTCCGCTATTATTACCACTTAGTATGTTGCCATTACAACCACTACCTGTTGCTTGGTATATCAGGCTGTATGTTTTACCTGTATCTGTTGAGTTATAAATGCCGTCAAGCCCGTTTGCTGTATTGCTTACTACTAACTTTACTACTGCGACGTTAGCAGGTGTTACAGCAACCGCAATACGGCCTTTACCACTAAAACCTGAAATGTCTGTCCATGTATCTCCGCCGTTTGCTGAGCGCGATACCAATGCACTACCAGTAGCATACAATATGTTGCTATCAGTAGGGTGATAAACGATTTCTTTATAATTGCCTGTTTTTTCTTGTACAAAAGTTGTTCCACTGTTCGTAGATCGATATATACCATTGCTGGTAGCTACAATTATGGTATTGGGGTTTTGCTTGTTTATAACAAGTGTATTTGTTAATCTGCTTTGAGTTACAGTCCATTTCAAACCTGTCGTATCCCAAGATGCGCCACCGTTTGTTGATTTCATAACACCTATACTATAGGTATCGCTTGCATTTTTATCGCCAGTACACATATATATAATTGCCGGGTTCGTTGGATGGATGTCGATATCCGATACTCCCAACACCGGTAACATGTGAGACATAGAAGTCCAACTTACTCCATTGTTAAGTGTACGCCATGCACCACCACCCGCTGTTGCTACCCATATATGGTTAGGGTCTGTAGGGTGAAAGCCAATAGCATTTATGCGGCCTATACCTGCATACCCACCCGTACTGGTGGTAGGACCTTGAAACGACCAATTGGCACTGGTAGTAGCAGCAGTAGTTTTACCTTGTGCGTTGCCATAATGTTTTTTCCACTCTTCGTAGTTTTTCGTGGCAGGTACCAGATACCCATCTTTATCAGTGTGAGATTCAGCATGCCATAACCAACGATAGAAATGATAATATTTCTTTTCTTTAATAGGTTCGCCTGCAACTTTTGCTTCTTCTATTTCAGCTTCTTTTTTAGCCTCGTAAGCGGCAACAATGTCCTGCAGTTTTGTTTGTTCAATGTTTACATTTTCCAACCAGGGTTGTGCATTAACTTGTGTTGCTACTATCAACCCAGCAAAAACTAAAACTCTTTTTAACATTTATAACGTTATTTTAACTATTCGAAAAAATCACAATTTGCTAATATAGCTCATTTTTAATTTTCTTTTAATGTTGTTTGAAGGAAAATACAGAAATAATTAATATTAATTGAACAAGATACGAGTAAAAGAGGGGGCTTGGATTGCTGCAATAGCTGCTAAATTTTTGGGTTCTTTTAATGCAGCTATCGTTGTAGGCAATACTATTCATATATATGGAGTAACAAAACAGACTTTTTTGCAAAATGAAAGATGGCTACGGCATGAGTTGCAACACGTATTGCAATATTACAGGCTGGGCTTTGTAGGTTTTCTGTTCTTATACCTGCTCAACCATATTAAATATGGCTATCGTAACAATCCACTAGAAGTAGAAGCCAGGGCGGCAGAAACGGATATTAGCTTAATCAGCAGGTTTGAAATAGTATAATCCCTATCGTTTTGACTTTAAGGCTTTAGCTACTATATTTGCAATCAAATTAAGAATAAACAATGCCTCAAAAAATAAAACCAACTGGCCGTCAGAAGTCAATATTTCTGGTACACTTCATCGTTTTTGCCATTGCTACCGTTATCATGGTAATGATACATAAAGAGCAGGGCAAAGAGCATTGGGCATATCCTTGGCATGCATGGATTATAGCTGCTTGGGCATTATCTTTAATAGGCCACTGGTGTGCTGTATACACTAGTTACGAGGATGCTGGTCATGCAGAATATACCCGCCAGGAAAAGAATGGTTAGTACAGATATACTACTGAATTATACAAACACCCCTTGCATTGCAGCAAGGGGTGTTTAATTTTAAGCTATTGATATATAATCAGGTATGGATACCCCGAGATATAAAGAATTGCAAAAAGAATACGACACACTGAAAGATGAACGCGCCAAAATAGACGTGTACGTGGAAATGGCAGTCGAGGTTAGAAACTTTGACGTTGAGCAGGCAATGGATATGGCCAATGAAGTCATAAGCCGTTCCGAAGCAATAGGCTACAGGTTGGGCAAGGGCAGGGGTATGAACCTGAAAGGATGGTGCTATTGGCAGCAAGGAGAGTATGACGATGGGGTAGATATTCTGCAAGAAGCATTGAAAATATCTCGCGACATTAATAATAAACCTCTCGGGGCGAGGGTGCTGAATAACCTTGGGTATATATATCGCGACAGGGGCGATTTGGCAGATGCTCTAAATCATTTTGAAGCTGCATTACGCATCAATGAAAAGCTGGGTGATGAAGTAGCCCAGTCTGTCAATCTATCTAGCATTGCCTATCTGCTATACGACTTGAATGATTATGAAAACGCTCTTGAGTTTGCGCTGCGCTGCCTGCCGATATTTGAAAAAGCGCACGACCAACACAGGCTGAATGCTTTGTACCATATACTCGGTAACATCTACTTCAAACAAGAGCAACTACAGGAAGCACTACGCTATTTTGAAGAAAATCTGCGCCTCAGCGAACCGGATACAGTTTTGTATGCACTTGCCATTAGTGGTTTGGGTAAGGTATACTATAAAATGCACGACTTTGAAAATGCACGCAAGCACCTGATTGATGCACTGAAGCAGTCGGAAGAATTGAGCAATGTAGAAGTACAGATTATTTGCCACTTCTATATAGGCCGCATGATGATGGACGAGGGTAATTATCGTCAATCACAGCAACACATGAATGCCGCTTTTGAACTGGCAGACGAGTATAGCCGCAAGCACGATGTGATGAGTGTGCATGAAGCACTTTCGTTGCTCTATGACAAAATGGGAGATATACCAAAAGCATTCCATCACCTGAAAGCGTATGAACAGATAAAGGAAGAAATTTTCAAGCAAACTACTTTTAATAAAATACGCAACCTGCAAACTCGCCAGCAAGTAGAGCTGGCACAGAAAGAAAAAGAAGTGGCAGAGCGTACTGCGTACCTCAAACAGCAGTTTATGGCGAATATGAGTCACGAAATACGTACCCCCATGAACGCTATTGTTGGTATGACAAGCCTACTGCTAAGTAAAAGTCCGATGCCCGAGCAAATGAAGTATCTGAAAGCTATACAGCAATCAGCAGATAATTTGCTTGTTATCATCAACGATATACTCGACCTCTCTAAAATAGAAGCAGGTAAAATAGTTATTGAGCAAACAGATTTTTCTATACGCGAAGTAGCTTACAGCGTAAGAGATATGTTGATGCTGAAAGCAGAAGAAAAAGGTCTTGAGTTCAAGGTAAACATTGAGCAGGCTATTCCCGCACGTGTAATTGGCGACCCTACGCGTATCAACCAGATACTTATCAATTTGGCAGGTAATGCCTTAAAGTTTACAGAGAAAGGCTTTGTAGAAGTACGGGTAACCACACAAAAGAAACTTGATAAAAAATACTGGTTGCGATTTGATGTAATAGATAGTGGTATTGGTATATCGCCAGACTACGTAGGTAAGATATTTGACAGCTTTACACAGGCAGGTACAGATGTAGCACGCAAATTTGGTGGTACCGGCTTAGGGCTTACCATATCAAAACAACTAACAGAGCTGATGGGTGGCGAGATAAGCGTAACAAGCGAACTTGGCAAAGGCACTACATTTACAGTAGTGATACCGCTTACTGAATCTGATGTGCAAGTAGTAGAGCAGCAAAGCGGTGTGCTGGATGCACAAAGTATGCAACGCCTCAATAAAGTAAAGCTACTATTGGTGGAGGATAATGAATTCAACCGCATGGTGGCAGAAGATACTTTGAAAGAATTGCTGCCAGACATTACCATAGATATAGCTGTTAACGGACAAGAAGCTGTGAACAGGGTTCAGCAAGAACAATACGATATGCTGCTGATGGATATACAGATGCCTGTTATGGATGGTGTTACCGCAACCCGCACAATCAGAACTACTTTATCTGCTCCGGCAAAAGATGTGAAGATTATTGCCATGACGGCCAATGTATTGCAAGAGGATGTTGACCAGTATTTTAATACCGGTATGAATGCTTATGTGTCAAAACCTTTTCAGGCAGATGAGCTATTGTTGAAAATGTATGCTGTATTGGAAGGGCAGTCGCCAATACAGTCGGGTAATACAGTGAAGAATACTATAGTAGCAGAACCCGCTATGCCGGCATTGCCAGATGTAATAACTGATATGCAATTCCTGAAACAATTTACCGGAGGTAATGATGAGAAAATGGCTAAGTATGTGGGTATGTTTTTAGAAAATGGACCTAAACTATTAGCAACCATTGAGCAGTCACTACAAACAAAAGATTACGGTGCCGTGAAAATAGCGGCGCACTCCATGAAGCCTCAACTATCTTATATGGGTGTAAAAGAAGATGTGAGCCATATTTTTTTGATAGAACAAACAGCAGGCGAGTCTGCCCACTACGACAGGTTGCCAACATTGGTTGCAAACCTGAAGCGTGTGTGTGAAAAAGCCTTTAATGAGTTAAGAAAAATATAAGCATATATAGTAAATAAACAGGTATATGACATGTGTCCTTTTTATTTTCTGAATATTTTTTCTATTTTACTACGAAATTGAAAGTTTTAGCTCATGGCTACTGAAAACGCTCGTTATATGTTTCTGGTGGATGACGAACCCATCCAGAATGAAATGCTGAAAGACTATCTTTCAGAAAGATTTTTATATAATATTAAAACATTTGATAGCGGGGAAGAAGCTGTAAGCAGCCTTTCGCTAAATCCCGAAATAGTGGTATTAGACTACCACCTGAATGCACATTTACCCAACGCCAAAAATGGTGTTGAAATCCTTAAAATGATTAAGGAGCGTAGCCCGGATACGCAGGTTATAATGCTTTCTGGGCAAGATAAAATAGATGTAGCTATTGATAGCATGAAGTACGGTGCTTATGACTATGTAGTAAAAGGTGAAACTGCCTTCTCTCGTACAGAGAACATCATTAATAATGTGAGTGAACTGCACAAGGTTAAGACTATCAACAACGCATATAAGAAAACAATCGTATTCTTATCAGTAGTGATAGGGCTTATTGTATTGTTGGCGTTGTACCTTACGTTCTTTACATCTGCTTTCTCGCACATGTCTTCGGCATCGTAAAGCATAGGTTTTTAAACGTATTTTAAAGCATTCTTCAGTAGATTTGTTGTTTTAAGCAACATAGGATATTTATATGCAATTAGCCCAAAGGCTGAACCGTATATCGGAGCCGCAGACGATAAAGATGGCAAAACTTGGCAGGGAGTTGAAAGCGCAAGGAGCCGATGTGATAGACCTGAGCCTGGGTGAACCTGATTTTAAAACACCTGCCCATATCTGCGATGCTGCTTCAAAAGCCATGCAAGAGGGCTTTACAAAATATACTCCAGTAGTTGGTTATCCTGAATTAAGACAAGCCATTGTCGATAAACTGAAACGTGATAACAATCTGGATTATGCAATAGATGAAATCATTGTTTCTACTGGTGCAAAACAATCACTTGCAAATGCCATCTTGAGTATTGTGAATCCTGGTGATGAGGTGATAATACCAACACCGTATTGGGTAACGTATAGTGCGCTGGTGCAACTGTCTGAAGGGAAGGTGAAATTTGTTAACTGCTTTATAGATACAGATTTTAAACTATCTGCCGAAAAACTGGAAGAAGCTATAACGCCTAACACTAAGCTCTTTATATTTTCATCTCCCTGTAATCCTACTGGTAGTGTTTATTCTAAAGCTGAGTTGGCTGCATTGGCAGATGTTTTTAAACGCCACCCGCAAGTAGCCATTATCAGCGATGAGATTTATGAATATATCAATTACACAGGTAAGCATGAAAGTATTGCACAATTTCCGGAATTAAGGGATAGAGTGATAATTGTAAATGGTATGTCAAAAGGTTTTGCAATGACGGGTTGGAGGCTTGGCTATATGGCAGGGCCAAAAGACATAGTGCAGGCTTGTGAAAAACTACAAGGACAGTTTACATCAGCTACTAGTTCTATAACACAACGTGCGTCTATTGCTGCATTGACAGGCGATTTAACACCAACGTATAATATGACAGCATCCTTCAAACAACGCCGCGATTTTGTAATTGGCGAGTTGCAAAAAATGCCGGGTGTTAAAATCAATATGCCGGAAGGTGCATTCTATGCCTTCCCCAATATCAGTTCATTTTTCGGCAAAACGGATGGTGCTGTCGTTATTAATAACGACGAAGACCTGAGTATGTATCTGTTGCATACAGCACACATCAGCACAGTAAACGGGGCTGCATTTGGTAACGAAAACTGTATTCGTATATCTTTTGCCACTGGTATGGAAAAACTGGAAGAAGCCATGAAACGTATGGCTGCAGCATTGGCAAAATTACAATAAAAGATAGTTTATTTAACAGGGTGCTCACTTTCCAATTTGCTGAAGTGAGTAATCATGTCTGCATAAACAGAGTCAAGCTCTTCCGGGTTCATTTTATACCATTTGATGCTCTCTGTTAACTGTTCAGGTGTTACTTTATGGTGTTCTAGTATGCTTTTATAATATACCGCCAGTGAATCTTTATTTTTATCCCGTACCTGATGCAGGCTGTCATTCACCATGGTGCTATATACTTCTGCAATATGCAAGTCTGACAATATGATTTGCATACTATCAGCAGGTATCACATCGCCTTTGCCACCCGAAAAAAAATGACAGGATGCCATACAGATACAGGCAAATGCAAAAAGAATTTTCCACTTCATGCTGCCTTATTTTATACTGTTGTATTTCTGTATGTTGGGTACATCTATCTGTTGCAGCATAGATATGTATTGTGTTTTTTGCCCCGCATCTTCTTGCGATACAAGGCTGGCAAACTCGTCAGATTTTGCACTAAAGAAAAATTGAAGCAATATAGAGCTTGGGTTCTCCCTGTTTATCTGCACAAATTTCGGGAGCGATTCCAGTATCAGTTTACGGCTCTCATCGGGTTTGTTGTACATTTTATCAAGCCCTTCGCGGTGCATACTGTACCATGCTGTCCTGAATTCTTTGAAGCGCGGATTCAGTATCTGGTCAATAATCCAGTACCTATTTTTATTGCCATCTACGGCACGCCAGCCTACAATGGTTTTGCCAGATTCAGGCGCATTGTTTACTACGTTTTGTGCACGCTTAAAAAAGTCGCTGCCACCGTTTAGAGAAAAGCTCTCATAGTCCAAACCTAATACGAGATAAGCGTAGTAGGCAAGCGTGGCTGTCAGGTTCGATGCCAATGGGTCGTTACCCGTTACACGGTTATCATCAAATTGTAGCGGAGTGAACTGGTTGAAACGAAACACAAATTCTTTATCAATATGATTGACAATAGAAGATGTATAGCTTGCATTGAACACAGGGCGCGATGCCTGGATGTTCAGCGTAGCTTGAAATACATCCTGGTCAAGTTGTTTGGTCAGGTTGATGAGAATGTTACAGTCTATTCGCTCATTATTCTGAAACTGGTCGGTAGTCCATTTACGAGTGTTCATAAACTCTAGTATGTTGCGCTCCATGGCTATAAACACTTCTTTGTCTATACCCTGTATGGCATCGCGCATTACTTTTACTTTGCAGTTCAGTTCTTGTGCATATCCCGCCATTACTACGGTAGCAAACAATATGGTACTAAACAGTTTTTTCAGCATCTTTCAGTAACAATATATGGTTTACAATAGCATCTGCCACAGCTGCTTTGCTCATTAGGGGCAATTGAGTAGTGTGCCCGGTTTTATCTATTAAAGTTACTATATTTGTATCATGTCCGAAGCCTGCACCAGCATCTTTTAACGAATTCAACACAATCATATCCGCATTTTTTCGGTTCATCTTATCCGTAGCATGATTCAGTTCATTGGTTGTTTCTAATGCAAAACCTACCAGCAATTGTCCGTCTTTTTTTAATCCACCAAGCGTTGCCAGTATGTCTTTATTCTTTACCAGGCTAATATCTAACGTGTCTCCCTGCTTTTTTATTTTCTCAGGAGCTTGCTCCGCTGGTTTATAATCTGCCACGGCAGCTGATAATATGGCAATATCCACGTCATGAAATGTCTGCAGACTGGCATTGTACATTTCTTCCGCACTTTCTACGCTTATGGTATTGATAGACGGATTGTGTGCTCGTAAATGTGTAGGCCCAAGTATCAAAGTAACTCTGGCTCCTTGCCCTGCTAAAGCTTCAGCAATGGCAATACCCATCTTACCGGTAGAAAAATTGCCTATAAAACGCACTGGGTCTATACGTTCGTAAGTAGGGCCAGCAGTTACTAATACATGGCGGCCTTTTAGCGGGCTATTGTTTTTTTTTTGAAAGTAGTCGGCCAGATAGGTAACCAACTCTTCGGGTTCCGCCATCCGTCCCTCACCAATCAGGCCGCTAGCCAACTCGCCATGTGCAACGGGTATGATACGGTTGCCATAACTGCGAACCTTCTCTAGGTTGTTTTTAGTGCTGGTGTGCAGCCACATATCCTCATCCATAGCGGGTGCCACAAATACTGGGCATATAGCAGATAAGTACACTGCGCATACAAGGTTGTCACATATACCGTTAGCCATTTTTGCAAGGGTATTGGCGCTACAAGGTGCTACCAGCATGGCATCCGCCCATCTGCCCAATTCCACATGGTTGTTCCATGCCGCACCGTCAGCTACATTGCTATGTACAGGGTGTTTTGATACCGTAGACAATGCCAGGGTACTTACAAAATCTTCTGCTGCACGGGTGGTTATTACCCGTACCTCAGCACCGGCTTTTATCAGCAAGCGTACCAATTGAGGAGTTTTATATGCCGCAATGCTGCCCGTTACTGCCAGTATTATTTTTTTACCTGCTAAATGCATAAACACTGCAAATTACGCTTTTTAATAGAGATGCTAACAGAGTACAGATAAATGTGCGCTTATTTAATCTGCACAAATTTTTTTGACTTTTCTTTCCAAACCCATGCTTCCGGTTTGCAATAAGGGCAATGTGACAGGTAGTAGCCTTCTTTGTTATTGTTAAAAGTCATATGAGCATGCGGAGGATTAACGATGAGTAAATTACTACTCTGATAGAAGTCATAACCTAAACCGGCAGGCGGGGCTTCATATACCATCCCTGTAGTAGCATCTACAATCGCTGCCATTTGACAAGGAGAACCACAACCCCAATACACAAAGCAGTAGTGGCCAGCAAAATTCACTTTTTCTGCTTGATAAGTTTCTCTTATCGCAGTTCTGTATCGTCTTGCATAAGTACATGGATATAGCTTTGCCTTAGCCATAGTGCCATCATAAGTATCCTTTACTGGATAGTCATTAAATGCAGGGGCATCAAATTTTATTAATGAGTCGTCAGTGTTGGTATAGTCTTTGGTTTGTACACTATCTGAAACGCGTATAGCAGCATTCTTAACTACTTCATCAGGTTTACAGGCGAGCAAAAAACTAAACAATAATAAGTAGTATCTCATATTAAGTAGATAAACGCATAAGCATATAGGCGGCAATACATAGTAGCAGAATAATAATAACGGCCACCCATGCCCAATAATTGTCTTTAATGGGTTTAGAGCGTCTGCGTGGTTGTTTGCGTATATGTCGTTCTAATTGGAGGTTGAGATTTTTGGTAATATTATTCAATTCATCAACTTGCATATTTTGTAATCCTTCCAGTGCATCTGCTTCCATACCTGTATCTGCCAGCCATTGTTCTACTTCGTGTTGCTCTGCCTCTGATAACTCCCCTGCAAAGTAGGCACGTAGCACCTCATCGGTCAGTTTGCCGCCGCTACGATTCAGTATGTTTTTATGCAGGCTCATTGTTTAGTGAGTATTATTTTCAGGTTGCGTTTGCCATTTTGTATATAGCTTTTCACTTGCTCAAAGCTATAGCCGGTAATTTCAATAATTTGTTTGTAACTTTTCTTTTGCAGGTAAAATAAGGTAATACAATGGCGTTGCTGTTCTTCCAATGTATCTATAGCAATTTGCATTTTTTCTAGTGTGGTATCTTTCCATATCCTTTCTTCTTGATCTTCTCCGTCCACTGGCATATATGCTAATGTACTTTCATCTGTAAGATACTGCTTATCGCGTAGTAATTGCAGGCAATGGTTGCGCATTAATATATACAGCCAGCCTTTGAAATTTTGTATAGGTTCAGTAGGCAGGTGGGTAATGGCTTTTAGAAATACTTGTTGTACTGCATCTTGTGAGGCATTTTTGTCTTTCAAATATTTCATGGCTACACCAAACAGCAGCATTGTATAGCGTTGTAGTAAAGTACCCAGCAAAGCATTGTCTTTTTGTTGCCTGTAGGCTTCTATCAGGCTTTCATCACTCAGGTGTATGTATTGGTTTTTTGCCAAGGCTATAACTACTTATTGCAAGACGCAATAAAATTAATATTCCATAAAAACAGCAGTGCCTTTACTGTAAATAAAATAATTACTATTTTGTACAAAAATTACCTATTTATGTTCAAACTGCCCTTAGCTTGCCTGATGTTGATGGCAATGATAATTACCGTCTTTTCTGCTAACGCACAAGACGACTACATCAAACAAGGTTACGTAAAACAAAGCAGGTTGCCTCGTAGTTTGCAAAAATTTCAGATAGGATTATCTACTGTTGGTTCTGCAGGATACTACAAAGCTTTTTTCGATAGTAAGATTGAGGATAGGTTTGTAAGCGTATATTATGAAGGTCCTACTGTTTCGAAAGGTGGTTTTGGTATTACTTTAGGTACTTATTCCCGTTTAGCAAAACTTGGTAAGCGTGCTGCTATTACCTGGGATCTTGACTTTATGTATAACCGTGTTTACTGGAAAGGAATAGGTACCGGTTTTTATATTGAGCGCGAATGGAATAACGGGGCTACCACACAACAATACGCGCTGCCTACCGGGCTTAATCTTAAAATAGGCAGTGATGCGAGGCTTGAAAAGAACCATCGCTATTGTCTCAATTTCGGTGCGGGCATTATGCCAATGATCAACATGACCAAAATGCAAGACTCACTGAAAAAGCCACCCATATCTAGGCACGTTGGCGTAACGCCATTTATGAAGTTTGAAGTGGGGCTTTTTACAGGGTTTTGCTGGAAACTGAGGGTTAATTATGCTGTTGGTGATTTCACATTAGTAAAAGACGGTAATGCATGGAATAAGAAGAATCCTTATGGTGTAAGCAGGTTCAATCTCAATGGAAATAATGTAATGACCGTTTCACTGATTCTTATGCCGTTCTCATACGATTGGCCGGATAACGGTTGGTGGAATAATTCGCGCAACTCGCATAAAATGTACAAAGGCTGGAAGTCAAGACACAAAAACTACTACTAGACACTTGGTTTAATTCTATTAATTTTAACCATGATGAAAAAATGGTTAATACTTGTGCCCTGCATGGTGCTGACCACCATTTGCAGGGCACAATCTTTTAATACACCTTTTGAAGCAAGTAACGGTACGCAATCTGCTACTTATGCGCAGTTGATTGATTACTACGAAAGGTTGGATGCTGCTTACGAAACCATCCGTATGAAAGAGGTGGGCGAAACGGATGCTTACTATCCGCTGCAGGTTGTATATTATAGTAATGATGCCAGATTTAGTGTTGCCGATTGGAAGCGTGAAGGCAAAATCATTCTATTGATTAATAATGGCATACACCCCGGCGAACCTGATGGTATAGATGCAAGCATGATGCTGTTACGCAATGCCGCAATGGGAAAAATTAAAGTGCCTGATAATATAGTATTAGCTGTTATTCCAGTATTCAATATTGGTGGCATGCTCAATAGGGGTAGCCACAGCAGGGCAAGTCAGAATGGTCCTGTTGAATATGGCTTTCGTGGTAATGCACAAAACCTCGATCTGAATCGCGATTTCATTAAGATGGATGCGAAAGAAACACGTAGCCTTATACGTCTTTTTCATAAGCTATCGCCTGATGTGCTGATAGATAATCACGTTAGTAACGGTGCGGATTATCAGCATATCGTTACACTACTATCTACTCAACATAACAAACTAGGTGGTGCCATGGATAATTACCTGAATAATTATTTTGAGCCGCTGATATATAAAGACATGGCAGTTAAGGGCTATCATCTAGTGCCTTATGTAAACCATTGGGGGCATACACCGGATAAGGGTTGGACTGCTTTTCATGAAGGGCCACGCTTTGCAAGTGGCTTTGCAGCTATGCATCATACTTATGCTTTTGTTACAGAAACCCATATGCTGAAGCCTTTTGACAAACGTGTGTATGGTACATATGAACTGATGAAAACGATAATACAAATTGCAGCCGCCAATGCGTCTGACATACAACAAAGCAGACGTGCTGATTTACAAGCAGATGCACTTGCAACACATCTGCCCGTAGAATGGGTGTGTGATACAGGCAAGCATACAAAAATCATGTATATGGGGTACGAAGCAGGTTATAAACCAAGCGAAGTATCAGGAAAACCAAGATTGTACTACGATAGGAGCAAACCATACACCAAAGAGGTGCTGTTGTATAACGACTATAAAGCGAAGCAAACCGTTACTGTGCCGCAAGCATATATGCTATCGGGTGCATGGGCTAAAGTCATCAGCAGGCTGCGTGATAATAATGTAGAGATGATGCGTGTAGATAAAGATACCACTATCTATGCTGGAGTGTATTATATAGAAAGTTACGAAACCACACCACGCCCGTACGAAGGACATTACCTGCATACCAAAGTAATAACCCGTAAAGAGAAGCGTTACATCAAACTGTACAAAGGCGACTACATAATACCCACCAATCAACCCGCCAAAAGGTTTCTTACAGAAGTGTTAGAACCTACAGCACCTGATGCGTATTTTGCTTGGGGTTTCTTCGATGCCATTCTGCAACAAAAAGAAGGGTATAGTGATTATGTGTTTGAAGATGAAGCAGCAAAAATACTCTCTAAGGATGCGGCATTGCGCAAAAAACTGGAAGGGAAGAAAGCGAGTGATGTAAAGTTTGCTGCAGACGGCGAAGCACAACTGGATTTTGTGTACAAGCATTCGCCCTACTATGAGCCCGTACACATGCGCTATCCTGTTTTCAGGTTAGAGTAGTGCGTCAATGTCTTTGGCTAATGCACGGTCTTTGTCAGTAACAATATTGCCAGCATCGTGCGTGTTCAGCCATACCTCTACGGTGTTCCATACATTCGTCCAGCGCGGATGGTGGTTGTGCTTTTCAGCCAGTATCGCCACACGCGTCATAAAAGCAAATGCCTCAGAAAAATCTTTGAACTGGAAACGTCTGTAGAGTGCATTGTTTTCCTCCTGCCACATATTGATTGGTGTTTCTGTTAAAGTTACTCTTTTACATCAAACCATACGGGCTTTTCATTATTCCAATCTCCGTTGTAGTTGATTGTCAGTTCTTCACCCGCTGCTATATCGCGTACTGTTTTTATGATGATCGTTTTGTCTTCATACTGCATAAAATATTCGCAATTGGATGTGTAAGAATGATTGTACACCGATATATAGCCTTGTGCCATGCAGCATTGATTCGGTTTTTCTTCAGGATTCCATTCAAAGATATAATCGTGTAACAGGGTTTTGTCAAGCAACGCTCTTTCTTCTGCACTCATTATTATCACAGGCGATGCTTCTATGATCGTATCGGCTTCAATCGCCTCAAGCGTAAAAACACCACGTCCTTTATTAGCTGTTGTGTCTATATATAAAGAGTGCAATATCATCCTGTAAAGGTCTTTGGAATATGCTGTAAAACAAAACATCCCGCCGAGGCAGGATGTTTGAATATTGTATTAAGATTGATTATGCGTTTTGTGTTTGCGGAGCAAATGCTTTCTTACCTGCAAAGTACAAGCCAAACAAGGCTACACTACCCACAAGGTCTGTAATAACACTGTTTTTGTAGAAAGGTATAGCATCTACATACGTCTTTGTTAAGCCTGCAAAGCTATAATCATTCCAGCCTGCTAAGAAGTAGCCGAAGTTTGATACTACAAAAAACAGGAAAGATGCAACTAGTGAATAGCCAATCACTTTTGCACCATTTACTTTACCCATTTTAGTGCCAATGAATGTAACCAAAGCCATAGCTGCATACACAATAGTCTGCTCGAAACCATAGAAGCCTTTTACACTTGTGAAAAGTGTGAAATAGACATCTGCTATGAACATAGCAAGTAAAGGCAGGATATAAGCCAATCTTTTATCAACAATCACCGCACCTCCAAACAAACCAACTGCTGCAACAGGGGTTACATTTGGTATAAACATTTCGGCAGAAAAAATACGCAATACGGCAGTTGTGATTATCAATGCAGCCGCTATTAATATAGTACTATAGTTATTCTTCATATCTGGTCAAAAGTATAAACTCGAGAGCAATAATTAAAAAACAAAAATTCACATATCCCCAATCGTCATGTATAATAATGGTTTATAGTCCCTTACCATGACAGCTTTTATATTTCTTACCACTACCGCAAGGGCAGGGGTCGTTTCGTCCAATTTTAGGCCCAGCCTGTACAGGTGTACGTTTAACAGCTGTTTCATTGTATATATCGTGTTCATCGGCTCCATAATCCTGTCCGGCTTCATCTATCTCATCTTTGTTCATCTGGTACTGGCTCATATCCGTTTGTTGTGGCACATTACGGGCAGCTTGTGGTGGTGTTTCTTCCATTGGTATACCCGCACGCAGCAAGAACGATACGATATTTTTGTTAGTTTCCAGCATCATCTGCTTAAACAGGTTGAACGCTTCAAACTTATATATCAGCAGCGGGTCTTTCTGCTCGTACGATGCCATTTGTACCGAATTGCGCAGGTCGTCCATAGCACGCAAGTGGTCTTTCCATGCATCGTCTATCAGTGCCAGCGTCATGTTTTTCTCCAACGTCTGCATCACGCTACGTCCGTTGCTAGCTACTGCTTCTTTCAGGTTAGCATATACTTGTATGCCACGTATGCCATCTGTAAACGGTATAACGATGTTTTCTACACGGTCGCCGTTATCATTCAATATTTGTGTCAGTGCAGGTAGTATGTTCTCGCTGATGGTAGCTGTCTTACGGTTGTAAAACTCTTTTGCCTGATGGTATAGCTTATCGCCGATGGTTGTAAGGTCTGCTTTGGCAAACTCCTCGGCTGTAATATCATGCGGCTCCATAGCAAGGTGCATCATAACATCTAGCTTGAATGCTTCAAAGTCCCTGCTATCCTCAAACTTAGTAGCTGTATCGTTGCATACATCGTACATCGCATTGTCAATATCTATCGCTAGGCGGTCACCAAACAGGGCGTGGTTGCGGCGTTTATATATAACATCGCGCTGAGAGTTCATCACATCGTCGTACTCCAGCAGGCGCTTACGTATGCCAAAGTTGTTTTCTTCTACTTTCTTTTGTGCACGCTCTATAGACTTGGTAATCATGCTATGTTGCAGCACTTCACCGTCTTTATGCCCCATCTTATCCATCAACGATGCAATGCGTTCTGAACCGAACAGGCGCATCAAATCATCTTCCAGCGATACAAAAAACTGAGATGTACCTGGGTCGCCCTGACGGCCTGCACGCCCGCGTAACTGACGGTCAACACGGCGGCTCTCGTGGCGTTCTGTACCTATGATGGCAAGCCCGCCTGCTTCCTTCACACCAGGGCCTAGCTTGATGTCCGTACCACGGCCTGCCATGTTGGTGGCTATGGTTACAGCACCCGCCAAACCAGCTTCTGCAACTATTTGTGCTTCTTTGCTGTGTTGCTTAGCATTCAGTACGTTGTGCGGTATCTTCTTTTGTTGCAACATACGACCCAGCAGTTCAGATACTTCTACAGACGTAGTACCTACCAGTACAGGCCGGCCTACACCACGCAACGCTTCTATCTCGTCTATTACAGCTTTATATTTTTCACGCTTTGTTTTATATACAAGGTCTTGTTGGTCTTTGCGCGATATGGGCATATTGGTTGGTATCGCAACCACATCTAGTTTGTAGATTTCCCACAATTCACCTGCTTCCGTTTCAGCAGTACCTGTCATACCTGCCAGCTTGTGATACATACGGAAGAAGTTTTGCAGCGTAATGGTAGCGAATGTTTGTGTAGCTGCTTCTACCTCTACGTTTTCTTTCGCTTCTATTGCCTGATGCAGTCCATCGCTATAGCGTCGGCCATCCAGTATACGACCTGTCTGCTCATCTACTATCTTCACTTTGCCGTCCATCACCACATATTCCACATCTTTGTCAAACAGGGTATATGCTTTCAGCAACTGTTGCAATGAGTGTATACGGTCTGCTTTTACAGCGTATTCCTGCAGGAGTGCATCTTTACGTTGTGCTTTTTCTTCGGGTGTAATATTATCATTGTCAATAGCACTCAAACCTGTAGCAATGTCGGGCAGCACAAAGAAGTTAGGGTCTTCGCCCGACTGTGTAACAAGGGCAATACCTTTTTCAGTCAGGTCGACACTGTTATTTTTTTCGTCTATGCTGAAGTAGAGTTCAGCATCTACTATTGGCATGTGGCGTTTTTGTTCGCCTATATAATAATTTTCGGCTTTTTGCAGTATTTGCTTGTTACCTTCCTCACTAAGGAATTTTATCAGGGCTGTATTCTTTGGCAAGCCTCTGAAAGCACGGTACAGTTGCAATCCGCCATTATCTTTATCTGTTTTGCCTTCGTTTATCAGTCTTTTTGCTTCGGTAAGTGTAGTGTTTATTACACGTTTTTGTGCTTCAATCAGCTTTTCAATACGTGGTTTCAGTTGGTGAAACTGTTGTTCATCACCCTTTGGTACAGGGCCTGATATAATGAGAGGTGTGCGTGCATCATCAACTAATACGCTATCTACCTCATCCACCATGGCGTAATGGTGCTTGCGTTGCACTTTCTCGTCAGGCTGGTGTACCATGTTGTCGCGGAGGTAGTCGAAGCCGAATTCATTATTTGTACCATAAGTTATATCTGCCATATACGCTTTGCGGCGCATTGGCGAGTTGGGTTGGTGTTTATCTATACAATCAACCGTGAGTCCTAAGAATTCAAAAAGTGGGCCGTTCCATTCCTGGTCACGACGCGCCAGATAATCGTTTACTGTTACTATGTGTACGCCGTCTGCCGCAAGAGCATTCAGGTATGCAGGTAGGGTAGATACCAGAGTTTTACCTTCACCTGTAGCCATTTCAGCTATCTTGCCTTCGTGCAGGGTTATACCACCTATCAACTGTACATCGTAGTGTACCATATTCCACGTTACGGTGTTGCCAGCTGCCTGCCACGTGTTGCTGAAGTGACACTGGTCGCCTTCAATGCGTATGTAATCTTTTTCAAGTGCCAGTTCTTTATCCAATTCGGTAGCGCTAGAAACTATTACCGGATTTTCCTTCAGCCTTCTCGATGCTTCTTTTACTACAGCAAAAGCCTCAGGTAATATTTTTTCCAGTATTTCTTCTATTTGCTGGTCGCGCTTTTTTATGAGTTTATCAACTTCATTATATATAGCCTCTCGCGCGTGCAGGTCAGTTTCGGGGTGTTCGTCTGCAGCAGCTTTTTGTTTAGCTATTTCAGCGTCAATATCTGTAAGGTATTCACGTATCTGTTGGCGAAATACCTGTGTTTTATTACGAAGCTGGTCGTGTGTCAGAGATTGTAGTTCGTTATATATCCTGTTGATGTCGGCTACTATGGGTTGTAAGCGTTTTACGTCTTTATCAGATTTGCTGCCGCCAAACAGTTTGGAAAGGAAACTTATCATTATTGTTTTTGTTCTATTGCTTATATATAAAATGCCGAAATATCTCTGTGAGTCACTCGGTGTTAAGTCTATCAAGTATCAAAACCCGTGCAGTTTTTAATGACTGACAGGCTGGCACTCAAAGGGCTCCAAAGCTACGCCAAAAGCCCCATTTGAACAAGGACTGGAGGCCGTAATTACTTGGGGTTAAAAAAAATTTGCGCAAACCTCTTGCAAGGCAAGAAAATTTTTATGTATTTTGGGAAACGATTAAGAAAAAAAGCGATTAATTATGAAAAAAACCTTCATCCTCATTACAACTGTGTTGGCATCGGTTTTTGCGACAAATACTGTTTTTGCTCAAAACGATGAACTGGTTAGGGTGTTCCGTTGGTACAATCCAAACGACCAGAATTATGTAACAGTTGCAGAGGGAGAATATCAGGACGGCCAGATGCTCAACTGGAATTGGAAAGATAAAACTTTGATGTTTTCTGCTTACCGCAACCCTGGTCCCGGACGTGTGGCTGTAAACAGCTGGTACAATCCTGATACCAAAGATTATGTTAGTACATCTGAAGATGAATTCAGCGACGACCAGATGATTAAAATGGGTTATACTAACAAACATCTTCAGTTCTATGCACTTATTGGCCGCGGGTCTAACACTGTTGCTGTTTATCGTTGGTACGTTCCTAAAAATCACGATTGGGTAACTGTTCCTGAAGAAGGTAATACAGATGCATACTATAAGAAAGGTTTCCGTAAGAAATCATTCCAGTATTTCGGTATTGCACGCAGTGCAGATGCACAGATATACAATCAACTGTAATTAATACATTTAGTAAGTATATAAGATTAAGGCTGCCAATTGGCAGCCTTAATTATTTCTATTCAATTTTATATCAGATAGTTACAGTACCTGTACAATCAAAAACTTCAGGTATTGTGTAGTTGGTACATGCCATAGTATCGGGTGGTCTGATGCCTGTGTTTGCCAGGTTACCTGCCTTATTTTTCTTTTAGCATCTTTGGCTGCCATGTCTATTGTTTTCAGAAACAGGTCTGGTGGCACTAAGTTGGTACACGATGCTGTTACCAAAAAGCCACCTGGTTTGGTCAACTTCATACCACGCAGGTTTATTTCTTTATAACCTGTGATAGCTTTCTGTATGTTCTCTCTGCTTTTAGTAAAAGCAGGAGGGTCCAACATCACTACATCATAACGCTTGCCATCTTTTACCCACTGTTTCAGTACATCAAATGCATTTACTGCTTCAAACTTGCATATATCCTTATAGCCATTCAGTTCAGCATTGCGCCTTGCAGTGTTAACGGCATTTTCAGAAATATCTAGTCCTAATACCGATTTTGCGCCATAATGTGCCGCATGGAGCGAAAAAGTACCTGTATAGCAGAATGCTTCCAGTACATCTGCCCCTTTTACAATATGCTGTATGGCACGACGGTTGTCTTGCTGATCGAGAAAATAGCCTGTTTTTTGACCGTTCTCGATATCTACATGGAATTTAAGACCGTTTTCGTTGATGATGATATTCGTGTCAAAAGGGGCTGACAAAAAGCCTTTTTGTTGTGCCATTCCTTCCAGTTCGCGCACCGGTACATCATTTCTTTCATATATGCCTTTCGGTTTGAAGATAGATTCCAGTGCTTTTACAATGGCTGGCTTCCATATATCTATACCCAATGCAAGGGTTTGAATAACGAAGTAGTCGTTGAATTTATCAATAATCAATGCAGGTAATTGGTCGGCCTCACCAAAAATCAGACGGCAGTTTTCTACATAGCCAATGCTTTGGCGGTATGCCCATGCCTCAGCAATGCGGTTATGGAAAAAGCTATCGTCTATTACTTCATCTTTTACCCTCGTTACAAGGCGTATCCGTATTTGCGATGCGGGGTTTACATAGCCTTTGCCTACAAAAGAGCCGTTATAAGAGTACACCTCAACCATATCGCCGGGTTCAAAAGTCCCCTCGCTATCGCCCAGTTCATTGCCGAATATCCATGGGTGGCCGTTAATAACACGGTCGCCTGCCTTTTTCCTCAAAAAGAATTTTGCCATCGTGCAAAAATAATGCACAGGCAACAACGGGGGTTATATATTTTTGCAACAACGGTATGTTACAGAAACTAACCATCAGGAATTACGCGATAATAGACAGGCTGGAAGTGCTGCCCGACACGCAATTAAATACCATAACGGGCGAAACAGGCGCGGGTAAAAGCATTATTTTAGGTGCATTGTCGCTAATCCTAGGCGAGCGTGCAGATACTTCTGTGCTCATCAATAAAGAAGATAAGTGTGTTATAGAAGCAACGTTTGGTGTAGCTGATAACAAACCTTTCAAAGCAGCTTTGCAGGCGGCGGACGTAGATGATGATGTACAGTGCATCATCCGCAGAGAGATAAGCAGTAGCGGTAAATCGCGTGCATTTATCAATGATACACCCGTAACGCTTGATGTGTTGGGCAGGCTCACGGGCTTACTGGTAGATTTGCAACAACAGTTTGGTCATCTGGCATTACAGGAAGATGCTTTTCAATACGATGTTATTGATGCCATAGCACAAAACAAAACAAATAGAGAAGCATATACACAGCTATACAATCAATACAGGCAAGCGAAAACCACACTGGATGCTTTGTACAGGCAACAGGCAGAGCAACAAAAAGAAGCAGACTATAAACAGTTTTTATTAAACGAATTGGACGAAGCCAATTTTGCTGATAATGAGATTGAAGATGCCGTGCAACAATTGAAACAGTTAGAACACGCTGAAAAGATTGTAACTACTTTGCAATCATCACGCTATCTGTTAGCTGAAGGTGATACGCCGCTGGTAAATGAATTGAAAAAAATGGCGCAGCAGTTACAATCTATAGCAGATGTATTGCCTGAAGCAGATGCTATGCAGCAACGCATCAGCAGCGCATTTATAGATTTGAAAGACGTAGCAGATGAATTAGAAAGGCTTGAAAGTACTGTGCAGATTGACGATGCCAAGATGCAACGCCTGCAAGAACGTGCAGATATAGGTTGCAAATTATTGAAAAAACACGCATTGCAAACCACTGCTGAACTGATTGCATTTCAACAACAACTACAAAGCGAACTGCAATCTGTAGCAGATGCTACGGAGAAGATTACAGCATTAGAAAAGGAACTCGCTCATCTTGAAAAAACCTTGTTGGGTGCGGCGAAAGAACTATCAACCCGCCGAACAAAATCCATCGCTTCATTTACTGAAGAAGTAAATCAACGCCTTGCATTAGTAGGTATGCCCAATGCAAGGATGCAGGTAACACTTACTAATAAAGCGCAGCTCGATAAGTTTGGCATTGATGAAATAAGTTTTCTGTTTGATGCCAATAAGAGTAATAAATTCTTACCTGTCAGCAAAGCCGCATCGGGTGGAGAAATGAGCCGTATTATGCTATGTGTCAAATCGCTCACAGCATCAGCAATGGATTTACCCACGCTTATTTTTGATGAGGTAGATACTGGCATATCGGGCGAGGCAGCACGGCAGGTAGGTATATTGCTACACCAATTAGCTATGCACCATCAGGTAATATGCATTACACACCAACCACAGGTAGCCGCCAAAGGCACCACTCATTTTTATGTGTATAAAGAAGCTGCTGAAAACGGCATAATACAAACACGTCTAAAAGTGCTTAGTCAAGAAGAACGCATCAATGCCATAGCCCGTATGATAGGCGGAGATACCCCAAGCAACGCCGCTATAGCAAATGCTAAAGAATTGGTAAGTGTATAAAAAATAAAAGGGGGTTGAACATCGTTCAACCCCCTTTCAATATCAGCCTTTTACTACTAGTATTTAATCATCTTGCATTTTGCCTGCACCATATTATCGGCAATCAACTGTACCATATATGTACCTGCAGGTACCTCAGCAGATAACTTCACTTTGCCATTAGCAGGTATCTGTACGGTTTGCTGCATTACAATCTGCCCTGTTACAGATACTAATTGGACCGTAGCGGCATTATTCGCTAAGTTATTGTTTACCTGCAGAGTATATTTACCACTGTTGGGGTTTGGGTATATGCGCATGGCATCAACAGCATATGGTATAGCATTCATAACACCTACAGGGTAGCCGTGTCGCACACTCTTCCACATACCACGTCCGTAGGTAGATGCCCATATCTCGTTGGTAGTATAATTAATGCCTAGGTCTGTTACTTCCACATTGGCAAGCCCGTTATTGTATGGTTCCCATTGGTTCATGGTTGTTGCCCTATAATACACACCAAAGTCTGTTCCTATATATATAGTGCCGTCAGAGCTATCAATCGTTATGCAATATACCGGTATGTCCGGCAGGTTTTGACTGATGTTGTTCCAGCCACTGTTAACAGTATATTCTAGCACCCTGTCTGTTCCATAACCGCTTTGTGTAACAAATATTCTATCTCCGTTTTTCGGATCTGCTGTGATGTCAGATATATCACCTGCAGGCTTGCCGGCAATGATTTGCCAGTTTTTTCCTAAGTTGTCAGAATACCTTACCTGATTCCCGACCACAACAAAAATATTATCATCATCTGCAGGAGACATGGCAAGCCTTTTTGCATTATTGCCAAAACTCGGTGAAATTTCTGCCCAACTGCTGCCTCTGTTCTCTGATATATATACTTTTGCATAAGCTGCAATAATAATATTACTATTTGCCGGGTGCAGAATAAATGGTGTTATCCAATCACCCTTAGGGTTACCAGGTATGTTATTGGAAATATCTGTAAAATTACCACCTCCGTTAGTTGTGCGTCTTAATTCGCCATTTTGTATAGAAGTATAAAAGACATTGTTATCTGTCGGGTCTAGTTGGCAATCCATTCCGTCACCTCCGGTTAGTTCAGTAAAAACAGTGTCTGCCAGTTTTTTAGAACCATTGTCTTGTGAGCCACCTACAACAAAAGGCGCAATGTTTGAAACTGCATTTCTGTAAAATTGTGTAATGCCTAACCCGTTCGTAAGGTCTGTCCAAAGAGAGCTTACGGGATTAGTGGTTTTGTAAATTCCACCATCATTACATTCAAATAATACTTGTTTATTAATGGGGTGGTAGGCATGGTAGTGTTTATCTGCGTGTACTACTTTAATTCCCGGCAATGTACTTTGCCATTGATTGGCAATTTGCCATGTTTTACCGCTATCTGCAGAGTGCCATGTATTCACGCCACCAACAATAACATTTTTCTCATCTAATGGGCTTATTGCTATTGTAAGGTCATACCAGCCTTGTCCGCCACAAGCGTTACCTGATGGTGCGCTTGCCAGAATATTGCCGGAACAAGAACTGCCTGTTGCTGTATAAATCTGTGTAAATGTTTTGCCGGTGTCTGTTGAGTTATAAATGCCTTCTAAGCCATGCGAAGAGTTCGAAACGACTGCTTTAACAATAGCAGGATTGGCTAATGTTGTAGCTATGGCAACACGTGTGTTTCCCGGAAAATTTGTTTGTTGTGACCAAGTATAGCCTCCATCGTTAGAACGAAAAATCTGATGTGTGCCCGATGTATAACCTGTAGCATACATAATAGCAGTATCATATGGATGAGGAATAATTTGTTTGAAAAAACCACCTTGTGTTTGTGTAAAGCTGACACCCCCGTTATGAGATTTATATATACCTGCTGTAGTAGCAATTGTAAGGGTGTTGGTATCAAGTTTATTGATTAACACACCCGCAATTTGCCTGAAGTCTTTTACCGCAAACTGAAGCCCTGTAGTATCCCATGTTATACCACCATTAATTGATTTTAATAAGCCGACACTATATGTGTCATTGGCTTCTTTGTCGCCGGTAGCCATATACACAGTATTAGGGTTCAGCGGATTAAAAACAATATCCGATACCCCCATTACAGGAAATTGGTCACCAAGTGATGTCCATGATTGTCCACCGTTGTTTGTCTTCCATGTACCACCGCCCGCACTACCTATCCAGAAAGTGTTGGTATCTGTTGGGTGAAATGCAACGACATTAATTCTGCCGATACCATTGTACCCGCCAGGCGACTTGTACGGGCCCTGAAACGTCCATGCAGGGGTATTGCCGGTTGTTTTATACTGTTTGTTTTTATAGTATGTTTTTATCCATTCATTAAAGCCGTACACCGGCGATACTAGGTAACCATCTTTGTCTAAATGTTGTTCCCAATACCACTTCCATCTGCTGTAGTGATAGCTTTCATGTTCCTCGCCTTCGCTTTCTTCATTTACTTTACTAAGTGATGCTTTCATGTGTTGGTCAATATCACTCAGTTTCACAGGCTTTGTTCCAATATCTGCAACCCAAGGCTGTGCATTAACGGAAGTGCCCGTTACAATTAATAATATAGCTAATAATTTCTTCATTACTTTATGGCATTGCTATGTCAGGGCGTTTTTTACACGTATTTACGGGTAAAAACATCCACTGGCTTTTCTCTGTTTTAAAAAATACCCTGTTCTTCATAGCTGCAGTTACTTCAGTTGGTATCGTGTTTTTACCACCATACATTGGCGTCAGTTCCAGCGTATCGCCTTTTTTTACTTTATCAGGGGCTGTCTCTTGTGTGTTATACCATGTTTCGCCAAACTCGTATTTGGGGTGTTTATTACTGTTTTTGCGCGCTATGGCTATAATACAGTCAGTCCAACCATCTGCTCCGCGCCAAAAAATTTGATGAGGGGGCGTGCTGCTCTTCCATACTATCAGTATGCGCTTTGCTGTAGTAGGTTCCATTTCGGGCCTACCAGGTAGTGTGGTTTGCTCACTGCATTCTATTAGCTTAGCATATGTTGTTCCTTGTTTGGGTATGCTGCTTTTTTTTGTCTGTGCACAGGCCGTATACGTAACACAAATTGCAGCCATCACGACTGCAAAAAATTTATTATAACTCTTTTTCATCTGCAATGAGTAAAGATAACAAAAATGCAGCTTACCGGAGACGGTAAGCTGCATATCTACGCATTAATGACAATTTATTAATCGCAAGGCTTTACAATATTCATTTCTTTCAACAACCTGCCAGCACCGCCAAACTTCTCTACAATAAATAATGTGTAACGTATATCGAGCGTTATGTTGCGGCATAGCTTTTCATCAAAATAAAGGTCGCTCATGGTGCCCTCCCATATACGGTCGAAGTTGGTGCCAATAAGCTCCCCTTTTGCATTTAAAACAGGACTTCCGGAATTTCCTCCAGATGTATGGTTGTTGGCTATGAATGCGATTGGAACAGACCCTCCAACAGACCATCGTCCTAAATCACGTTCTTCGTGCAGTGCCTTCAGTTTTGCTGGCATCTTAAATTCTTCTACATCGGGGTTGTGTTTTTTTACGGCTTCTGCCAGATTGGTCTGGAACGAGTAGCCTGCAGGCCCATCGGGGTCTATACCTGCCACTTTGCCATAAGTAAGGCGGAGTGTGAGGTTGGCGTCTGGGTAAAAACTCTTTTGTTTGTCAAGGTTCATTTGTGCATTCATATACAACCTGTTCAGGTAAGCCATCTCATTATTATACCTCGAGATGTATGGAGAGATATGTTGTTGTCTCACTTTGTTAATACCATTATACAACAACCAGGCAGGGTCGCCGATGATGCGGTTGCTGTCTGCTGCTGTGGCAGTTTCTGCAAAGCTTTTCAGTGTATTTTGGTCAGCTATAATAGAACTGAATACATAGTTTGCCCATGCATTATAATCATTTCCTTGCCCTTTTAATTGATTGGTAAATGAAGTAGGGACATAACCCGCATTTTTCTGTACAAACAAAGGCATTAATGAAGCAAACACCTCTTTATCAGTAGCTGCGTCATAGTTTTTGTACATACCCTCAAGGCTTTTTGCGAGTTTTACGAGGCTATCGTTTTTATTTACGATGCGATGGTTGCGCAATACTTGCAACATCTTATCTAATATTGCGGCATTTTGTAACAACTCTATACCAAAAACGGCTTCTTTTATATATTCCTCAGCTTTCAGTACATCATTCACGGCAGTAGCTTTTGCGGCTATGTTAGCCAATACATCATCTGCGAAAGGCAAATTTTGGTCGTACGATGCCAGCCCCTGAAAATAATTTTCATACTCCTGCTTTTTGCCTACTACGTTATTAATGCGCAATCCGCGTAATTCGCCCTGCCATTTTTTCCATCCGTTGGCTATGCCTGCTCGTTTTGATGTGTATTTCAGAAACACATCGCGCGATGCCTGCATATTTTTTGTCCATGCATTCAGGCGGAGTGTGCGTGCCTCAATACGTATTGGGTCCAGTATAGAATACACCTGACTTAGTTGGTAAGAGCTGATGTATTCCATTGTAGTGCCCGGGAAGCCATACACCATGGTAAAATCTCCTTCTTTGTAGCCCGATGCATTAATGGTTAAAAACTGTTTGGTCTGGTACGGTTTATTGTCTTTAGCATAGGCGGCAGGTTTATTGTCCTTGCCTGCGTATATGCGAAACATGCTGAAATCGCCAGTATGCCTTGGCCACATCCAGTTGTCTGTATCGCCTCCGAAAGAGCCGATGCCGTTGGGTGGAAAACCTACTAATCTGATGTCGTTAAATGTTTCGGTTAGTATCACCCAATATTGGTTTCCGTTGAAGTAGGGTTTTATCATGGCATCCAAACCAGTAGCGGTTTTAAAACCCTTTTCTAGATTTTTGATGCGTACTTCCACCACCTGTTGGCGGGCTGCTTCGTTCATGGTATCGGCCAATCCGGTAATAATTTTATCCGTAACATTTTCCATCTTTCTTACAAATGTCACTGTAAGCCCCGGACAGGGTATTTCTTCTTCATCTTTTTTGGCCCAGAAGCCATCAGCAAAATAATCATTTTGCTTACTGCTAAGCCCTTGTACAGTGCCATATCCGCAGTGGTGGTTGGTAAGTACCAACCCGCGAGAAGATATGACTTCTCCGGTGCATCCCTTGCCAAATAATACAACTGCATTATTCAGTCCTGTACCATCTTCATTATACAGTTGGGAAACAGGAATTTGCAGTCCCATTTTTTTCATGTCATTTTCCCTGTTTTTCAGGGTGGGGGGAAGCCACATACCCTCTTTAGCATTGGCAGTAAAAAATAAGCCAACCAAGGCCGCAATAAAGCCGGTCTTAATAGATGTGGGAGAAAAAAGGCACTGTTTGAGCATACTATTGTATTGGTTTAAAGAAATAAAAATACAGTATTGCTATAAAAGTTTTGCCCGATTTGTTATATTAGCCCATTAGAAAGTGAAATTCTTTTCGATATTATGAGAAAATACCTACTGCTTGCTGCACTTTTTATGGTGTCGCAGATTGATGTATTGAGAGCTCAGGGGCTGTTTACTGCACCCGATACTGTATGCCCGCGCCAATCTGTACAACTAAAAAGCAATGTGCCTAATGCTTCTACCCACTTTTGGGGGTTTTGTTCAGGTTATATCTTCAACAACCCGGTAGGTACTAATTTCCAGAACACAGCAAGGCTTACCTATCCGGGTTCTTCTGCTATTGAGATAGAAAAGGATGGGGATAATTACTATGCTTTTGTATTGATGAGGGGCTTAGATAATGTAATGGCTAGGCTTGAATTTGGTAATAGTTTGGATAATGTACCCAAAATAACAGATTACGGAACATTAAATGGTGTATTGTCATTTTCCCCCAATTCATTACACATTGTAAAAGATACCACTAAAGGTAATTGGCATGTATTCATCGTAGGTGGTATTAATGGTTCTAACTCAACAATGACACGCCTTGACTTTGGTAAAAGCCTCGGCAATACGCCCAATATCGTAAATTTCGGCAATCTCGACAATGCGCTTGACAATCCGGTAGGTTTGTACATTTTCAAAGAAACAAACAAATGGTATGGTTATACACTAAACAGGGGGTCAAACAGTCTTGTGAAAATTGAATTTGATTCGCTTTTATCTTTAACGCCTAGTCTTACTAATTTAGGTGCTGTAGCCGGAGTAGCAGCCCCTAATGACTTTGCTGTTATCAGGCACAATGGTTTGTGGCATTTCTTTGTAACTAATGAAACCGGTAATAACCTTACAAGACTTACTATGGGTTCTACTTTATCAAGCCCTGTAGTTTCAAGTACGGTGATAGGTGATTTCAGTGCAGAATTAAGAAACCCTACCGGTATTACCATTATCAGAGATTGTGATAGCTTTCATATTTTCATTACTAATAAAACAACACGTGAGTTCATGCGTGTTGATGTTACAGACATTACAGGACCACCTTCAGCTTTTACTGTAACTAACTTAGGTATTTTAGGCAATATGCTTGCTCCAACTGGTCTCACAAGAGCTATCAGGGATAAAAATGACATCTTCCTGTTTTCTGTCAACGAAACAGATAGCAACATCGTAAAAATAGGTTTCAGGCAGTGTAATAATTCAAGTATCAAATTTTCTACAACAGTTACGCCGCCATCATATACTTACGATACTGCAGGTACATACAATCTGTATTATATGACAGATGAAGGCTTGCCTACCATGCAGGTACAGTGTAAGTTGATATATGTATTGCCTACGCCTCCAATTACCATCAGCAATGATACAAGTATTTGTCAAGGCGACACGATAGGCTTAAAGTTGCTTTCGGTAAATGCTGTTAATAAAACCTGGAGTCCTGCATACAACATCAGCAGCACTACCAGCGATGAGGTACGTGTATGGCCACGTTATAGTACTGTTTATAGAATATATTTGCCATATTTATCAGGCTGTATTGTAGATACTGCCATTAGGGTAAATGTTGTAAAAGTACAAGCTGACGCAGGCCCGGATCGTACTTTGTCAGATGGCGCTAGTACATTACTTGGAGGCCCTTTCACAAGCTTAGGTACTACTTATACTTACAAATGGATGCCGGACAGGTATTTAAATAATAACGGCATTGCAAACCCTAGCGCATATCCTCCGTTTGACTACACGTACTACCTGTTTGTTACTGATACATCTGGTTGTCAGGCAATTGATACTGTTGTTGTAAATGTTGGTTGCAATGATGTAAACTTGCCAAACGCTTTTGCACCCGAAGGGAAAAATACACAGAAACGCTTTGGTTTGGCAAATAGCCAGATAGTTAAGTTGGCATATTTTAATATTTATGATCGTTGGGGCAAGGAAGTATTTACTACTACCGACCCGACTAAAGAATGGGATGGTACTGTAAATGGTCAGGTAGCGCCGATGGGTGTATATGTTTGGAATGTAGATGGTTTCTGCAATTCAGGCAAGCGGTTGAGAAAATCGGGCAACGTAACACTAATACGGTAACGGTATAGATAATATAATAAATAACAAAGGGCGCACAGCGCCCTTTGTTATTTTAGATACTTCAAAATTCCTTTTATGCCAATGGTAGCATTACCGTAAATGTACTGCCTTTACCAAGAGAGCTATCAACAGATACTTTGCCCTGATGCGCCTCAACGGTAGCTTTTACATAGCTCAATCCCAAGCCGAAGCCTTTTACGTTATGTATGTTGCCGGTATGCGCACGGTAGAACTTTTCAAACACGCGCGACTGTGTTTCCCGATTCATGCCAATGCCATTATCCTTTACACTGATGGCAAGCATACCGTTCATTATTTTAGTTGATACCTCTATTTGCAGATTGTCTTTCGAGTACTTGATGGCATTGTCAAGCAGGTTGAAGACGATATTTGAAAAGTGCACTTCATCTGCCTCAATTATGTGGCGTTCAGCATTCAGTGCCAACGATAAATTACCATTCTTTTCTTGTATTTGGAGAGACAGATTGTCGGCTACCTTATTAATGATGTCGTGTGCATTCAGTTGTTGCAGGTTCAGTTTTATGTCTTGTTTTTCTATTCGTGCGGCTTGTAGTATTTTTTCTACCTGCTTATTCATGCGTTTGTTTTCGTCCTTTATCATGCTACTGTAGTAGCGTACTTTGTCAGAGTCGTGTATCACTTTTTCATTCGTCAACGCATCTATAGCAAGTGATATAGTAGCCAATGGTGTTTTCAGTTCGTGTGTCATGTTGTTGATAAAGTCCGACTTAATTTCCGATAACTTTTTCTGGTTGAAAAGTGTGCGAACTGTTAATGCAAATGCAGATATTATAATGCCCGTAAACAAAATAGAAGCTGCAATCATCCAGCCCATTTTACGTAATATATAATTCTTGTCTTCATGTATATACAGGTGAAATACTTCAGGGTTACGGGCGCGGTCGGGGTCAGGTGTTAGTGATATAGATGCACTGTTGGTGATATAATCTGAAGAAAAGCCCTGAGAGCTTTTTACGGGTACCTGAAAAATATTTGTGATGCCATAGTCATAAGACTCTTTGATATTGTACTTGCGGAGCGATGTGTCAATAATCAGTTTTATTTCATCGTTATTCAGCGCCTGTACTGTAAAGTCTTGCAAATAATACATTTTCGACTCCTCGTCAAGATAGCCGATGTTGCCCGACTTAATAAGGAAGCTCCGCCATACCATTTCCTTTATCTGGTTCATAGCATACTCAATATCCTGCTTGCGTTGCCCCTGCCTTAGTTTGATGGCATCACGTATCCAAGACATCTGTATAAAAATGATGCCTAACACCGAAAGCGTAATGAGAAGTACAATAAGCGGAAATACTTTTTTCATATTCTATTCAAAGGTAAGGATGCAGTTCCTTATTCTGTAAGCGGCTGCAGATGGTTTTAACGCCTGTTTAACGGCTGTAACGAAAGGTTAAAAGTACCATAGTTATTATTTTTTACAACTTAAGATGAACTATCCTGAACATACTATGTTAATTTGCATAACGAATAATGGAACAGCAGCCCATAATAGAAGCACGCAACCTATCAAAGTCTTTTGGCAATTTTGCTGCCGTTCAGGATGTATCCTTTTCTATATATCAGGGTGATGTGTACGGTTTTCTTGGGCAAAACGGTGCGGGTAAGAGTACTACCATGCGTATGTTGCTGGGGCTCATTTTCCCCGATAACGGTTCGGTATATATAAAGGGTATACATTTCAATAACAATAGCCGCCATTTGTTAAAGCATGTAGGTGCGGTGATAGAACGCCCCGATTTGTATAAATACCTCTCAGGTTGGGACAACCTGAGGATGTTTGCAAAACTAAGCGGTGGTAAAATAACAAACGAACGCCTAAATGAAGTGCTGGATGTTGTAGGGCTGAAAGGCCGTGAGCAGGATAAAGTAAAAGGCTACTCGCAAGGTATGAAGCAAAGGCTTGGCATAGCCATAGCTATGGTGCACAACCCCGACCTGCTGATACTCGACGAACCCACTAACGGGCTGGACCCGCAAGGTATCTATGAAATGCGCCTGCTGATACAACGCCTTAGTAAAGACTTTGGTAAAACCATTCTCATATCATCTCACTTGCTGTACGAGATAGAGCAAATGGCTACAAGGATGATTATCATCCACAAAGGTAAAAAAGTAGTGGAGGGAGATGTGAAAACCCTGATGGCACCTGCCGAAAACCTGATGCAGGTACGTTTGCAAAACAATAACGCAATCTCTGCAATACGCAGCAGTGAGTGGGGTGATTTACTTACATACCATGAAGGTGATACCTACACCTTCAAAATGCCGCAAACAGATATGCCCGTGCTTAATGAATGGCTGGTATCTGCTGGCTTAGGTGTACTTGAAATAAAATCTACCCATTCATTGGAGTCTTACTTTTTATCATTAACCAATAATGAACATGCTAAGGCTGGAGCTGTATAAAATATTCAAACGACCGCGTACTTACATCAGCTTTGCTATTGTTACAGCCATTGCTATGGTTATACAACTGGCTATGCTGGCCGATGGTAAGAACTTTATTTCATTCGCCCTGCAGGCAGTTACAGAGCAGTTTGATATTCAGGGTAATATTCTGAATGGCTATCTTGTTGCGTATATCATACTGCAATCACTTTTGGTGCAGATACCCTTACTCATAGCATTGGTGGCAGGCGATGTACTGGCAGGTGAGGCAGGTATGGGTACCCTTAGGCTATTACTCACCAAACCGCAATCGCGTACTAAAATTGTACTAGTAAAATTCGTAGCATCGCTTTGTTATGCCCTCATGCTCATTACATGGTTGGCAGTAGTAGCATTGGGTTTGTCAGTGCTCATATTCGGGGAGGGCGATTTGATAAATCTGAAAAGCGATTCTTTTGTAGTGTTGCTCAAGCACGATATACCGTGGCGCTATGTTGCAGCTTTTGGCTTTGCAGCCCTTGCAATGGCTACAGTTGCGTCATTGGCATTATTGCTTTCTTCATTTGCCGACAATGCCATCGGGCCTATTATGGGTACAATGGGTGTTATTGTTGTACTCATGATATTCAGCACGTTGGAACTGCCCATTTTTGCAGTTATAAAAAAATACCTGTTCACCACACATATGATAGGTTGGAAAGGTTTCTTCGACGACCCTGTACCATACGCTGCTATACTACGCTCTGCAACTGTATTGCTAGCTTACACTGTGGCGTTTGTTAGCATCACCATATTTTGGTTCAATAGAAAAGATATTAAGTCATGAGGAAGGTAATAGCGGCATTATTGCTGATGTTAGTGTGTATAGATGCTGCTGCACAGACAGATGCTGCACAACTCTACACAAAGCTACGTGGCAAAATAGATGGCATAAAAGACTATGTAGCAGATGTGGATATGAAAATTGACGTTGCTTTCATTCGCGTGCCTAAACTGAAAGGCAAGCTATACTTCAAAGCACCTGATAAAATGAAGTTGGAGCGCAACGGGGGTATCTCTATACTGCCAAAGAACAGTATTAATATGACGGTGAATAACCTGCTGCCAACTGCACAGGCAACAGTTATAGATATGGGTACGGAAACACTGGGTACACGTAAGGTACGTGTATTGAAAGTAATACCAGATACGGAAAGCGATATCATACTATCCAAGATATGGGTAGATGAAGAAAGGCTGTTGGCGCTGAAGACCGAAACCACCACACGCGATAACGGCACCATAAAAATGGAATTGGAATTTGGCAAATACGAAAAGCAATCGTTGCCCGACAAGGTTACTTTTTATCTAGATGTAAAAGAATTCAAACTCCCCAAAGGCGTAACGATGGACTATGAAACGCAAGCCCCGGCAACAGAATCAGCTAAAGTGCAAAAAGGCAATAAAAAGGGCAAGATACAGATACGCTATATAGACTATGTGGTGAACAGAGGTATTGCTGATAATGTGTTTGCAGAAAAGAAGAAATAATTTACCCTCAAATCCTTTTGCAACATCAATATATTCATTAGTTTTAGGAGCATAATTGCAGAACTTATTATGAAATATTGCTTATTGTTCCTATTCTCGGCGTTGGTGTTTGTATCTTGCGATAAGGTAGAAGTACCTCTTTCTAAGCAGGAAAAAATGCGCGCGTCTGACTGGACGATAGATACACTCACTATTACATACTTGTCTTTTAACGGTGCAGACTCTGAAGTACAGAGTCTTTGGAAGCGTATGGAGTCTGGTATAGAAGTATCTACTAAGCCCGATTGCCTGAGAGACGATTTTATTAAATTCAGAGATAAAAACGATGCATCGCACATCACAGGTACAAATAAATGTACTGTTAGCGAGGCAAATGATATTGAATTTACATGGGGGCTCAGAGATGCAGATACTAAGATATATATGTATGGTTTGTATGCACTGTTCGGACAAGATGTAAATGCCGACCTATTGTATTTTGAAGAGGATAATTTTGCTTTTGCTTATCCTAAAAAAGTAGCTACCAATAGCGGCGATACCATTACGGTAAAAATTACCTGCAAGCTGGAAAAAAAATAACCGGTAATAATAGTATTACAACCCACCGGTATTGCATCGGTGGGTTTTTTATATCCACGAAGCCAATTCGTACATTTGCAACTTAATTAAAATAACGACTACAATAATTTTATGATACATATTACACTCCCCGATGGTGCTGTTCGTGAGTACAATGCTGGGGTATCTGCCATGGATGTGGCAAAGTCTATAAGCGAGGGGCTGGCACGCAAAGTGTTAGCTGCCGAGGTGAATGGCGAGGTATGGGATGCCAGCCGCCCCATCAATAACGATGCAAGCCTGAAGTTGCTGACTTGGGACGATAAAAACGGTAAGTCAACATTCTGGCACTCTTCTGCTCACCTGATGGCTGAAGCATTAGAGGCTTTATACCCTGGTGTGAAGCTGGGTATCGGGCCTTCTATCGAAAGTGGCTTCTATTATGATATAGACTTGGGCGACAGAGTGATAAAAGAAGAAGACCTGAAGAAGATAGAGGACAAAATGAAAGAGCTTGCTAAAGCTAATAGCGTGTACCAACGCAAAGACGTTAGCAAGGGCGATGCTGTATCTTATTTTACAGATAAGCAAGACCCGTATAAGCTGGAACTGATAGAAGGATTGGAAGACGGGCAAATAACTTTTTACACACAAGGAGGCTTTACAGACTTATGCCGAGGTCCGCATATACCGCATACAGGTTTCATCAAAGCTATCAAGCTGATGAACATTGCAGGTGCTTATTGGCGTGGCAATGAAAAGAATAAAATGCTCACCCGTATATACGGTGTAACATTCCCTGCTCAGAAAGAACTGGACGAATACCTGACATTGCTGGAAGAAGCCAAAAAGCGAGACCATCGTAAGCTGGGTAAAGAACTGGAACTGTTTGCCTTCTCCGAAAAAGTAGGAAGTGGTTTGCCATTATGGTTGCCTAAAGGAGCTATGCTGCGCGACCGCCTGCAACAATTTCTGCAAAAAGCACAGCTCGATACAGGTTATTTGCCTGTTATGACACCGCACATTGGCAGCAAGCAATTATATATTACTTCTGGTCACTGGGAAAAATATGGCAAGGATAGCTTTCGCCCCATTACTACGCCACAAGAGGGCGAAGAGTTTATGCTTAAGCCCATGAACTGCCCGCACCATTGTGAGATATATAAAACATCGCCACGCTCTTATAAAGACTTGCCATTGCGCCTGGCTGAATTTGGTACGGTGTATCGTTACGAACAGTCTGGCGAATTGCATGGGCTTACACGTGTGCGTGGGTTTACCCAAGACGATGCTCACTTGTTTTGCCGTCCGGACCAGGTGCTGGAAGAGTTTAAGAAGGTGATAGACTTGGTGATGTATGTATTTACATCGCTCGATTTTGAAAACTTCACGGCACAGGTATCGCTGCGCGATAAAGAAGACCGCAGTAAATACATAGGTAGCGAAGAAAATTGGCAGATAGCAGAGCAAGCCATCATACAGGCAGCGGCAGAGAAAGGCTTGAAGACTGTTGTAGAATATGGTGAGGCTGCATTTTATGGTCCGAAGCTCGACTTTATGGTAAAAGATGCTCTTGGTCGTAGTTGGCAGTTAGGTACTATACAGGTGGATTATAATCTGCCAGAACGCTTTGAACTGGAATATGTAGACAGCGACAACAGCCGTAAACGCCCGGTAATGATACACCGTGCTCCCTTCGGCTCAATGGAGCGATTCGTGGCTGTATTGTTGGAACACTGTGGCGGCAATCTACCACTTTGGTTAGCTCCTGTGCAGCTGAAAGTATTGCCTATCAGCGATAAATTTGGCGAATATGCAGAAACAGTTGCCAAAGCTTTGAAAGCAGAGGGCATCCGTGCAGAGGTTGACGACCGTAATGAGAAGATAGGGAAGAAGATACGCGATACCGAACTGATGAAAGTACCATATATGCTGGTAGTAGGCGAAAAAGAAATGAATGAAGGTATGGTAGCTGTGCGCAAACACGGCGAGGGTGATAAGGGCACAGTATCTTTACAACAGTTCATTATAGATATTACCAACAGCGTAAAAGAGCAATTAAGCGGCAAGAAATAGGAAGATAGCTATGTATTTATAATGTGAAAACTATATACATTTAAAAACTAAATACACTATTTTTGCCATCATTTATTAAAAATCATTAATGCAGAGAAGAAGTAAAGGACCTTATTTCAAACCGAGAGTACCGCAAAACGAACATCGTTTAAACCGTGAAATTACCGCACAGGAAGTGCGCCTGATAGGCGAGGGTATAGAACCTGCTGTTTATCCGTTGGCAGAAGCTCTGAGGCTGGCAGAAGAGCAGCAAGTAGATTTGGTGGAAATATCACCCAATGCAGTGCCTCCCGTTTGCCGCCTCATAGACTATAAGAAGTTTCTGTACGAGAAGAAAAAGAAAGATAAAGAACAGAAAGCCAAAGCAAAACAATCTGAAGTAAAAGAAATACGTTTTACTCCTAACACAGATGAACATGATTTTGACTTCAAAGCCAAACATGCTGAGAAGTTTTTGCAAGAAGGTAACAAGGTAAAGTGTTATGTACAGTTCAAGGGGCGTGCCATCATGTTTCAGGAAAGAGGTGAGTTATTGCTGTTGAAGTTTGCAGAAAGATTGGCAGAAGTAGGTGCTCTGGAGTCTATGCCTAAAATGGAAGGCCGTAGGATGATTGCCATATTCACTCCTAAGAAGAAAAAATAGATTTAATGCTAATGTGTTAAAAAAAACAATTAATATTGTTTGTAATTAAAAGGATTATTACATTTGTATCAACAATTGAACACAATATTACGCTCAAGCGTTTTATATAAGAAGTTTTCATGGTGATAGGGTTTATAGGGGCTGGCCTGTTCTCAGGCTGGCTTTTTTTATAGCGATATTGATAAAAACTTTTTGGTAGGAATTTAATGAAGATTTAATTTTGTAAAAGTTTTCATAGTGATAGGGTTTATAGGGGCTGGCCTGTTCTCAGGTCGGCTTTTTTATTTTACTTTAGTAGGCTAAATACCAGATATGCCTCGTGTTTTATTGATTGTTTTCTTTCTGTTAGGTTGTAGTAAAGCTGCTCTTTCCCAGTTGTCTTATTATGTGAATATGCAAAACCAGGTTATGGTATGGGACAAAGGCATGATACGCAAGGTAGATTATCTGGTACCCATGGAGGTAAAAGTAGGACGCACTGCCATTCCGTATTTAGACAACTCTCGATCTTTTAAAGTGTACTATGGTGGCGGTGTTAAGACATTGAATATCGGGTTCACAAACGAGTTTAAGGTAACTGATAATATTGTGGCGTTCATGAACAATAGGTCGCTGCATGTATTTGATAAAGGAAATACTAAAAACCTCTCAACATTTTGCACTCAATATTTTCTGGGTGATAGTGTTGTTCTTTTCTTTGATGGCGTGCGTAGTGAGTATAAAGCATATTACAACGGGCAGGTATATCCCATTGAGGGCTTTCTGGCTGGCAATCCACTTGAGGTAATAAAAGTGTCGGATAACATTGTTGCATATGATAACTATGCTAACCAATTCCGCATTTTTTATCATGGTGAGATACTGGAGCAGGAAAACTATGCTGTAAGTAGTTTTGAAGTGGGGCGCAATATGGTTGCCTATCTTGACATCAACCGACAATTCAAAATTTTCCACTCGGGGCAAACATATGTGGTAGAAGACTTTCCTCCGCAAACATATCAGGCAGGCGATAATGTGGCTGCTTATGTATCAAACGATGGGTACTTTAAAATATTCTACGGAGATAGCGTCAGAAGCATAGGCTTCTTCACACCTCAAGACATGCGGGTGATAGACAACATGGTTGCATATCGTGACCAAAGCGGATATTTCAAAGTTTTCTATAAAGGCAATATCTATTCATTAGAAAGCTACTACCCCGAAAAATACGTGGTACAGTACAACTCCATTGCTTATGTAAACAGGATGGGTATGTTGCGCCTCTTTACTGAAGGAGAAATATATGACGTAACGAATGCCGAACTGGAAAGCTGGGAACTTAATTATGATGTACTACGTTACCAGATAGGGATGAACCTATTCCGCATTTATTATAAAGGAACAGAGTACAGCGATTAGAATAACCGCTTTACCAAGCGCAAATGGTGTGTACGCTTGCGCAAGCCTATACTGATGATTCCCCCTTGGTCTATCCGGTCTATAACAACACGACCACTGGTTTCCGTAGCATGTATGATAGTATCATGGTCTAATAGCAAACCTACGTGTACTATTTTACCATCGGCATTGTTGAAGAAGGCAAGATCGCCACAACGGGCATGTTGCAGAAAGTCAACTGTTTCACCTTCATTTGCCTGTTGGCTCGCGTCGCGCGGTATAGCCTTACCACACAACTTGAAAGCCATTTGTGTAAGCCCGGAGCAATCTATCCCTGCCATACTGCGCCCGCCCCACAAATAAGGTGTGTGCAGGTACTTTAGTGCCATAGACTGCAATGTTTCTGCATCCAATACCATCTTATCGTAACGAAGCCTTTTGCCTTTGTATTTTGCGGTTGGCAGGTTCAGCGGTAGCTTACCTCCCTTTAACCCATATACATCGCTGCCAACGGGTATAGGTTGCTCGCTACCATCAAACACCAATCGGCTGTTGGTAGCAAAGGCTACTGCTTTAGGCGCTTTTCTGTATTCCCGCAAGGATATACAGGACAACTGCCCCAAACGACACCAACCCTCATAGCCATCCCATTCACATCGTATTTTTGCCCAATCCTTTTCGTTTATCTCCAGAATTTCGCAACGTTCGCCGTAGAGGAGTTGGTTTACTTGCTCGGCTGTATGCGATGGTTCGCTACGCATGGGCAGTATAGATACGTTGCAGTAAGCATATGATAAAACCATTATAATGCGCTAAACACCACAATAATACGGCGATAATGCCATAAATAGACAGCAAGTCGTCCATTTCCTTAACCGAAATCTTTTCTTAACTTAGCAGGCTAAAGAAGCCAAACCACATTATTATAATATCATATATAAGTAATAGACGGAAAAGGCAGATTGAAATGGTATTAATTACAGGAACAAAAGTTAAACAACATTATGGATTCAACAATCATCGTTGCCGTCGTGGCGGTAGCGGCTATATTAATAGGTATCTTTCTTGGTAAACTCGTATTCGCAAAAAACACACAAAAACAAGTAGAAGAAGCAGAACTTACAGCCAAAAAGATAATAGAAGCCGCCGAAGGCCAGGCAGAAGCAACCAAAAAAGAAAAAATACTCGAAGCCAAAGAACATTTTCAACAACTCAAAAGCGCGCACGAAAAAGAAGTACAACAGCGTAATCAAAAAGTAGTTGAAGCAGAAGCACGCATTAAACAACAGCAACAAAGTGTAAATGACAAACAAGCTGCGTTGCAAAAGCAGACCAATGATGTACAAAAGAAATCGGAAGAGCTGGATCGCGAGATAGAAATCGTTAAAATCAAGCGTGCCGAGGTAGAGAAACATCATGAAGAGCAGGTAAAGCGCCTTGAAAAAGTAGCGAATTTGAGTGCCGAGCAAGCCAAAGCTGAGTTGATGGAAGCGGTAAAAGAAGAAGCCCGCACCGCAGCAATGGCCCATGTAAAAGAAATCATGGAAGAAGCGAAGCAAAACGCTACCAAAGAGGCTAAGAAAATCATCATCCAAACCATACAACGTACTGGTGCAGAGCAGACTATAGAGAATGCCATCACAGTATTCAATTTGGAAAGCGACGAGATAAAAGGACAAATCATTGGTCGTGAAGGTCGTAACATCCGTGCATTGGAAGCAGCTACAGGTGTTGACCTGATAATAGACGATACGCCGGAGGCTATCGTACTTAGCTGCTTCGACCCGCTACGCCGCGAAGTGGCACGTTTGTCACTGCAACGCTTGGTGCAAGACGGACGTATACACCCTGCCCGTATTGAAGAAGTGGTAGAGAAAACCAAAAAGCAACTGGAAGAACAGGTGTTGGAAATTGGTGAGCGTACTATTATAGAACTGGGCATACACGGCTTGCATAAAGACTTGGTGCGTATGGTAGGTAAGATGCGCTTCCGTTCGTCTTACGGGCAAAACCTGCTGATGCACTCTAAAGAAACTGCCAACCTATGCGGCATTATGGCTGCTGAACTGGGACTTGGACAGAAAGTGGTGAAACTGGCAAAACGTGCCGGTTTGCTGCACGATATTGGTAAAGTGCCTGATGAAGAAACAGAACTGAGCCACGCACTGTTGGGTGCCAAGCTTGCAGAGAAGAGCGGTGAGCATGCTGCCATTGTTAACGCGATAGGTGCGCACCACGATGAGATGGAAATGACTTACATCATCAGCCCGATAGTGCAGGCTTGTGATGCCATAAGTGGTGCAAGGCCTGGTGCACGCCGAGAGATGATGCAAAGCTATCTGCAACGCATCAAAGATCTGGAAGCATTGGCTATGGGCTACAACGGTGTAGAGAAAGCTTACGCAATACAGGCAGGCCGTGAACTACGTGTAATAGTAGAAGCAGAGAAAGTAAGTGACGCAGACAGCACACGTTTGTCTTTTGAAATAGCAGACAAGATTCAGAAAGAAATGCAATATCCCGGGCAGGTGAAGGTAACCGTTATACGCGAGCTGCGTGCGGTGAATATTGCCCGCTAAACCATTGCAGTAACATAACTAAACGGCTCCGAAACATCGGGGCCGTTTTTTGTTGTAGCTACCTGTTTGTTTAAATAATCATGCCTTTGTAATAGATTGATTTACAGACTTATTTTAGATGGGCTAAAGCTTTGTTGCAGTTTGTTGCTTTTTTTCAATGTTACAAAACTGCAACAAATTGCAACAATTTTAACTTTCGGTGATAGAAACGGTATGTCAAAGAGCGAGTAATTGGTGTGTAATTACAATTGCAAATATACGCTATTTTATTGTTTATTAATCCAGTCCTTTCCACCAATCAATATAACTGGTCATATTGTTAAGATTGACGGTTTGTCCTATCATGGGGGTAATCATCGGTATTTTTTGTTGATTGCCTGCAGCTATTGCACGGCTGATGGGTTCATCCCACGCATGGAGAGATAGGCTGAATTTTGACCAGTGTACAGGCATCAGGTGGGCGGCTTGCAGGTCAATAGCCGCTTGTACTGTTTGTTCGGGCATCATGTGTATGTATTTCCAGTATTCGTTGTACTGTCCACATTCCAATAATACAAGGTCGAAAGGTCCGTGTTGGTTGCCGATGGTTTTGAAATGGGTATCGTAACCCGAATCGCCACCAAGAAATAACTTCTTACTCGGTGTCTGCAATACATAAGACATCCATAAAGACTGATTGCGCTTAAAGCTTCTGCCCGAAAAATGTCGAGCCGGCGTGGTATGCACTGTAAAGCCATCGCCCAACGAAACGGTCTCGTTCCAATCGTGTTCTGATATGTTGCTCATATTAAAACCCCAATGCTCGAAGTGTGCGCCAACTCCTAAGCCCATAATAATCTTACCCACTTTCTGCTTTAACTGCATGATGGTTTCATAGTCCAGATGGTCGTAATGGTCGTGTGTGATGAAGAGGTAATCTATAAATGGGAAATCATCAATCGTATATACATCACTACCCTTAAAGCTTTTGGTTGTAAAGCTAACGGGCGATGCGCTACCACTGAATACAGGGTCTATCAATATGCGCTTACCATCTATCTGTATATAGTAAGATGAGTGGCCGAACCATACCAATACGTTACTATCTATATGGAGGGTATGCAGGTCTGTCTTTTGCGATGGTATGGTGGTGGCAGGTATATTGCGTTTGTCTTTTTTGAAGAAGAAGTCTTTGGTTACTTTGTAATAGCTCACACCTTCTGCCAGGTCGGGGGTGTGGCTGAGGTTCTGAAACTTCCCATCGCGATAGTTGGGTGACTGTAAAATGCGTTCCATCCTTTTGCCTGATGGTGTTTTACCGAATGTTGCTTTTTGCATATATAGTATGGTTACCGAAGTTAGTACGAATACAATGGTCAGTATTGTATAGAATATCTTTTTTATGATGCGCATATTATTTCATTTGGCTCAGCATTAGCCTGTCAAACATACGGTCGCTCATCAGCGCACGTGCCAGTAGTACCGGCTTGGCGGTAGCACCTGCTACATACCTTGTTTTAGGTCTTGGGGTATTTACAGCTTTTGCTATTGTTTCAGCTATAACGATAGGCTCTGAACCCATTTTGTCATCGGCACGCTCCAGCATACGGAAGTGTTTGGCGGCAAGCTCTTTGTAGGCTGTTTGCCCCGATACTTTCATCAGGTTTTCTCTGGCTATGGTGTTCCATTCTGTTTTAATGGCACCGGGCTGTATCACTACCACATCTATATTAAACTGTTTCAGTTCCATACGCAGGCTATCGCTCAAGCCTTCGAGCGCGAATTTGGTAGCATGATACCATGCGCCGTGCGGCTCACCTATCTTACCACCCATAGACGATATATTGATGATTTTGCCCGAACGCTGTTGGCGCATATAGGGTAATACTAATTGCGTAAGCCTCGCTAGACCAAAGATGTTGACTTCAAACTGATACCTTGCCTCGCTGATGGCTACATCTTCCAGCGCGCCGTAAGAGCCATAGCCTGCATTGTTTACCAATACATCTATTGTGCCGTGCGCGGCTACGATGGTATTGACTACACTTACCATAGCTGCATCGTCTGTTACATCCATTGCAAGCAGATGTACACCATATTGTTCAAGGTCTTTCATTTTATCTGTACGGCGGGCTGTGCCATATACCGTATAGCCTTGCTGTGACAGCAGTTTGGCGGTTTCTTTACCTATGCCCGATGAGGCACCTGTTATTAATACTACTTTGTTTTGCATATTATTATTGTTTTATATTTTATTAGATTGAGCAGTCAGTCTATAATGCAGACAAAAAAATATCAGGTTATCATTTTCCACACTAATTCAAACGATTCCGCAACAAACAACTTTTGTTTAGCCGCGCTCATTTTATGTTCGTTGATGTATTGGTTGACACCATACAAGTGACTGCTGATTAATGTCATGGCATACTCTGCAGGCGTTACTTTAATTATCTTTTCCTTGATGCCTTGCTTGATGAGGTTGATAGTGATATTGCTTTGTTCTTTCAACTCCTCGGGTATCATGGCTACATAAGGCGAACTGGCAAACTGTTGCACATACCGAAACTCGAGGCTGTTTTCAATACCCCATTGCATGGCTGCGGTATAGAATTGTTTAGCTTGCTCGTACACACTGTCGCCGGACTTTACATCCTGTAGGACACAGAAGCCCAGACGTTGCTTAATGTCTGTATACAGGGCAATAATCAAATCGTCTTTTGTTTTGTAATAATGGAACAGCGTACCGTTTGCCACACCCGCCTCTTGCGCTATTTTGCTGGTAGGTGTGCCATGAAAGCCGTACTCTGTAAAGAGTTTAAGCGCGGCATTCAATATTTCTTTCTGTTTGTCCATTATTCAGATTGACTAATCACTCTACAAAGGTAATAAGTGTTCGCAAGCCACCAAATAAATTTTGTTGATGGGTGGATTAGTACTAAGCAGGCTGAAAATCATATGTTGTATTTACTGCATTAGAGCGGTAACTACCAACCAGAATATTGAATAGTATTGAAAATAAGTTAAGCGCAATCCTTAATAATGCCTGTTTTCGAGAAGCGTCGCGCCATG
>CALESY010000049.1 GCA_937919945.1 uncultured Chitinophagaceae bacterium
AATATTGATAAAATCACACTCACTTATCCTGAAAATTTTGCTGATGCGCAAATAGCTTTATTCCGTGGGTTATCGCATGATTACAAAAAGTATGATATTGATTTTTATAACCAATTACATAAAATCAAAACACCTGTACTAATTATACGTGGCGATGTTGATGCCATACCTCTCGCAGCACATGAGAAAATGAAGCAAAGTCTGGCAAATGCTCAATTAATTCGTTTTAGTAAATCAGGCCACTTTCCTTTTCTTGAAGAGCCCGAACATTTTAGAGAAGTTGTAAATGAGTTTATGGATAAACTAAAAAAGTAAAAGCACCGTAAGGTGCTTTTACTTAAAATTTATATGCTCAGTCTATTGAACAATTATTTTTCGGGTTGTTTGCATGTTGGCAGTGCGTACTTGCAGGTAATAAACCCCGGCTGTTACATGGCTTAATGCTATACTGTGATTAAGCTTGTTGTTTTCAATAGTAGTATTGCCACTATAGACTGACTGTCCTACCTGATTGGTTATTTCTATACCAGCTTCGCCATTCTGCATGCCAATACCACTGATAGTGAATATACCCTTTCCCGGATTGGGGTATATATTCAGCCATTGATCCTTATCAATACTTTCTATGCCTACTGGTAGTACTGTCATTACAACCTTGTTACTTTCTATGCTGTCCGGTGTAGCACATAGTATGCTGCTTTTTACTACTAACGAAAAAGTATCGCCGGTAACAAAATCAAGGCCTGCTTTTGCGCTGAGTGTCAAACCACTTATGCCTGTTAGTACATTACTATTCTTCTTCCATATATAAGTTGGTGTTGTGCCTGCATTGCTTACGATTGCACTGAAGAAAGCTGTAACGCCGCTTGCTACAGAAGTGCCCGGAGCAACTGTCAGAGCAGCAGTTGGTGGCGTAGTAGGAACGCCAATAGTTACTTGCATAGTGTCTGATATTTTTATTGGCTGGCTCGATTTGATACGTATGCGATAGCCGCTACCTACTGCTGTGCTACCGGGTATGCTACAACTGATGGTTCCGCCACGGCTTGCTGTTTGAGTGCCTATTACTACAGGAGATGCAAAGCTGCCGGATGCATCAGACAATTCTACAATGAAAGAATTGGTTGATGGAAACTCGTTGACAGTATTGTATTTGACATTGAATGTTGTGCTTTTGCAAAGCGATGTATAAAATTGTGCAAAATATACATCACTATTGTATTGTTTTATTTCTTTGTCAGTCAACACACGGTTATATATTCTGATGTCGTCCATCAGGCCTTTAAACCAATATGGAAACAAACCACCTGATGTTTGTTGATACAAAGCTCCTATAGTTAACCCCTCTGTAGATGTACCGGTTGGGTTATTAGTAATATAGCTGTATTTAAACTGTCCGTTTACATAAAATTTAATAGTATCGTTATTGCAGGTAGCTACCAGTTTATACCAGTTATTACTCACAATATTTGGTGTGTATTGCAATGTGGCAGGGTTGGATGAAGTAGCTGAGGGATAAAATACATATTTACTTGTATCGGCAGTAAAGCAATCGTTGTATGGATTGTCTGAAAACAAAATACCATAATAACCTTTTAAAGTTTCATTGCTGCGTTGTACGATAACATTTCCCTGACACTGTGCCGTATAGTAACCTGTAGGTTTTACAATGGCACAGATGGTATATTGTGTGAGGTTTAAGCCAGACTGATAACCAACATTTATGTGGCTGCTTGTACCGTTAAACGATGCTGCTGTAGTGTTTACACCATTTTCTCCTTGCCCGTATGTAATAAATAAGGGGGTGCCATTATAGGTGTTGCCGCTGCTGTCGCCGGCATTGCCGCTGAAAGGCCAGTGTGCTACCAGCCCGCTGCTCAGTTGTGCAATACTTGTAAAAGGAAGTAATGCCAACACAGTGGCATACAAATACGTGGAAAGTTTCATTATAGCATTTTTTTCAGCGCCAAAAGTACTGATAATTTGCTACAGACACTTTTACTATTAGTTAATAAGTAGTGAGTTTTGCCTCATACTCTCCATATTTTGCTGGTAGCGGATACCCGAGGCTTTGCATAATATGTTCCAGCATTGGTTCTTCATAAGGGTCATAGTGCCTGTTCAGGTTGAATCCATGCAGCCTTGCCCAAGTCTGCCATTTCAGCGCATAGAAGGTGCTTTTATATTCTTCCATCTTACCATAGATGTTTTCACTGCTTTGTCTGGCTATCAGTTTCACAAGCAGCACACCTTGTGTTTCATTGAGTTGCTTTATTTCTTTTTCATACCGTTGCTTTATTTCCTCCTCTTTTTGATTGATGAAAGCTTTGCGCTGACGTTTGCTGATGTTGGGGTCTTGTTCCAGCTTGTTAAGTTCTTCCATCATGTTGGTTGCTGCATGCAGGTAGGGTAGTATGGTGGTTACATAATACTTCATCTGATTGTAGCGGTAGCGTATGGTATCATTGCTCCAGTTCCGCTCAGTATTTACATCTACATTCGGTAGCCTGAATAAGATGGCAGTATCGCCTGTTTGCGCACTGGCATTTACTGTCAGCAGTATAGCAGTTATTGTAATGAGTAATTTCATACTACAGATGCTATGCAAGCCTTATGCCATAATTAGGTGCGACGATGTTAAAGAAAATTAAAAGCCTACCGTATAATGGTAAATGGTATGCGTATGATACGGCCGTTGTAGGTAGCCTGCAGTGTGTATATGCCACTGCTCAATCTGTCTTTGAGATTGAATTGGTGGTAAATAAAGCGTTTATCACTCTCTAAACGAGTATTATATACATCTTGTCCCGCAGCATTGAGTATGCGCACGAACATTGTCTGGTCTTTATCCAATTTGCCGGATATTGTAAAGTCGCCATTGTTGGGCGATGGGTATAGTGTAAATTCAAACTGCGACGTAAACTGCCTGATATCTATATTGACAACTGCAGATGCTTTACATCCGTCTTTATCTATTGTAAGGATATAGCTACCCTCTATATTGTTGGTAACATTGCCTCTTGTTACATACCATCCAGAATCAGTCCAGTTTTGCGGTCCTGCCCAATAGGTTTTCACGCCTTGTTCATCAGTTTGTGCTTTCAATTGCAGTTCCTGACCCTCCCAAAGCGGTGCATTGTGCGCGATAGTTGGTACAGATGGCATAGGTTTGATACTTACATAGGCAGTATCGCCCTGGGTAGCACAGCCTCTGTTATTTGCTATGAGTGTATGCCAGCCCGTATCGGCAGATTTTACCGGATAACGCCTGATGGTTTGTCCCGTGTCGCTGATGTTTTGTTGAGATATCCATTTAAAGTCAATGCCCTCAATATCGGTTATTGCTTTCATTACTAAGGTGTCAACAGGGCATAGTGGCGCGTTGGTTTCAATATGTGGTTTTTCAGGATAAGCATTTACCTCTACAAAAATGGTGTCGTGATTGGTACATCCGCTGATGCTGTCTTGTATTATATAGTAACCATTTGCCAATACAGTAGCCCCCGGCAGTATTGGGTTTTGAATATTGCTTTTAAAGTTATTCGGGCCTATCCATAGATAAGTGCCGTTACGTACATCTTGTACGGTTAGCTTCATACTATCGCCCTCGCAAAGCGGGCTGTTGCTGCCACCAATAGGTTTAGGTGGTGCATCCAGTACTTGTACAGTATCATAAGCAGGCACAGAATAGCAGCCATTCAGTTTCGAACGTAGCATATACACGCCTGCGTGCGTACTGTTTGCAGATAGTATAAAGGGCGATGATAAAGTACTGCTGAAGCCTGCAGGCCCGCTCCATACATAGCTGGCACTGGGCGAGCCGCCTAACAAAGCATAGAACTGAATATTAGCGCCTTTGCATAGCGGGCTGTTGCTGATAATGGTAGGTGTATCCGGCAATGGACGTACCGTAAAATTGCTGAACATGCTATCAACACAACCATCTAAAGTTGCTTTCAGCTTGCAGGTACCGCTGTATTTAAACACTGCCTGATGTACAATAAGGTACTGAATACTATCGTATGTAGAGCCATCTGGCAGTGTCAGTTTGTATATGGATGATGGTGTGCCGCTGAAGAAAAATTTCATGGTATCGCCAAGGCAGGCAGGGGAGTTGGTAGTTAGTAAAACAGCAGGCTTTGGTTTTACAATAGTGGCTATAGTTTGCATGGTTGTACAGCCGTTCAGCACCGCGGTAACGGTATAGCTGCCTGCCATAGATGTACTGGCACTTGTACGGTTCACGGTATTACCCGTAGCTGTATAGCTGCCCGGCCCATCCCATGTTATGGTGGCTGTACCCGTATGCCCGCTATTCAGTTGCAGCGTATTGCCCTCGCATATTGGGCTATTGCTGGTAGCTGCCAATGCAGGTTTGAGGCGAATGGTAATATTCATGCCGTTGTCTGCAGATGTACGTATAGGTGCAGACGATGCTATGCGTATTCTGTAAGCTGTACCTGCCGACATACTATCCGGGATAGTGCAAATAATAACACCGTTAGTGTCTGAAGGGTACGTACCTATAGATACGGCATTACTAAAACCACCCCATGCATTAGATAACTGTGCCGTAAAAACGTTATTGAGCAAAAACTTGCGGTTGACGCTGTAATGCAGATGTATGGTATCTCCCGGGCAAATACTATGTGTGCTGAGGGGCTGGCTGATGCTCACAATAGTATCTTGCCCTTTTACAAAGGCTGGCAAAGCAAGCATTAAGCATAACATTAGTACAAATACACTACGCACAAGGCAATCATTGATTATAATAAATGTACGAAAAAGCTATGTAAAGTTATCCCTTCTGCTTTTTTATGTATTAGTTTATCGGCTATAACCTTTTGAGGCAAGAATAGCTACCTTATAAAAAAAGCACCTGTAAAAGGTGCTTTTGTATTATAGAATACGATAGAATTATTGTTTCACAAACCGATGGTGGCTGAGTCCGGCATCAGACTGAACCTGTAGCATATACATGCCTGCTGGCAGTTCTTGCAGATGAATGGCGTTCTGGTTTGATTGTAACCTCCCACTGGCCATTTTACTGCCTGCCATATTAAACACCTGATAGTCTATAATGCCGCTGTGTGTAATGGTGAGGGTGTTACCTGTCATAGGGTTGGGGTATATGCTCATTTCATTTGCTTGAATATGCATTATACTATTAGGTTCGTCAATAGGATCTTTTACATTTTTACAAACCGAATCACGCTCTTGAGTATTTAGTATTCTTTTGTAGATGCGTATTTCATCAAGCTGCCCTGAGAACCACTGCGGGTCTGGTTGCCACCATATGCCAAATTTAAGCACACCACCATTACAGCTATCAATACTATGCATGTTGCCTGTTTTTACAGTATCATTAGCTACTAGTATGCCGTCTAAGTATATTTTTTTGTAGCTGGAATCGAACACCATAATAGCACAGTGCCAGTTCGTGTCGATGGCAGATTTTGAGAAAGAATAGTTGTTGAATGAACCACTCGTTGTAATACAAT
>CALESY010000050.1 GCA_937919945.1 uncultured Chitinophagaceae bacterium
TATTAAATTTTCTGATGGCAACAACATGACCTTGATTATCCATTAAGCGCACCAAATATATACCAGATGGTAAATTAGATACATTAATATTAGCACTTGAACCAGATACTTTGTAAATGCTCTGCATTTTTCCTATCAGATTATAAATGCCAACTGTTTTAATATCGTTCAAACCATTGAAAACAACATTTATGTCGTCTTTAGCAGGGTTAGGATATAAAGCAACATTGTCATTGTTCTTATTGACATTGCTAACGTTTGTAGCCCATTTATTCAATATAAAAGTAGTAGTATCAATAAAACTACCTTGTGTTGCCTGCACAGTTATGTAGAATGGTCCGTTTTGTGTTACACCTGATAAATCGCCAGTCATTATTTTAAATGTCATTGGGCTGCTAGCTGCAATATCATCTGTAGTCTGCGTAGAGCCGGCCAAGATGGTTGATCCATAGCAAAGTTTATTATCGCACAACCCAAAAGAGCTTTGCCATTTGCTAGACGCCGGCAAATTATGGCTGATTATCTTCCATGTTATTTTATATGCCGAAGACGTGGTATTATTTATATCGTTATGTAACTCGATGCCAAGGTCAGATGCTACGCCTTTTACAGTATCACCTTTCTGGAAAGTAAAACTTTGGGCATCAGATACAACAGCCAGTCCCAATATTGCAGTAAGGGTAAGTACAAATTTCTTCATTACACACTTTTTTACAGTATGCAATTTATATATAAAACGTATCAAATCCAATAGTCTGAGTCATAAACTTGTTAAAATTCCGTTCATTAATCGGTACGCACTATTTTTTCGTACATTGCTATATATACTTCGTACAATAATCGTATGGCTAAAATGAGTAGTAATATCAAGGGCTTTTTGGCAGGTATTGGCTTATCTGTTAGTGCAATGCTCTTTATTCAGGCACAAAAACAGGATAGTTATTTCGAAATATCTAAAAATTTAGATATATATACATCTATATTTAAAGAGCTTAATTCGTTTTATGTAGATCCCATAGAGCCAGGCAAAATGATAAAGACTGGTATCGATGCTATGCTCAACGGGCTCGACCCCTACACCAACTACATCACAGAGTCTGATATTGAGGAATATGAATTTCAGACCACAGGTAAGTATGGTGGGATAGGTGCCAATATGCGCAAAAAAGATGAAAAAATATTTGTGAGTGATGTATATGAGTTTAGCCCTGCAGCCATTGCGGGGTTGAAACCCGGCGACGAGGTCATCAGTATAGATAACCAGCCGCTGAAGGACAAAAATATGGACGACATCAGCCAGTTGCTGAAAGGCTCGCCCGGCACACCACTTTCTTTGCAGGTTAAAGATGCGATCACCGGGGTAGAATCGGTAAAAAAACTGACACGTAATGAGATAGAATTATCAAGTGTACCCTATGCTGGGTTGCTGGGTAAGGACAAGAACATAGCTTATGTTGCTCTTTCTCAATTCACTCCGGGTTGCAGCCGCATCATCCGCAATACATTAGACAGCCTTAAAAAACAACAACCGAATATAGCATCCGTAGTGCTCGACCTGCGCAATAATCCCGGCGGCTTGCTCCACGAAGCAGTTGCCATTTGTAATTTATTTGTTGATAGGGGGCAATTGGTGGTAAGCACCAAAGGCAGGCTGCCCGAGTTTACCGAAGATTTCAAAACACAAGGTGCCGTGTGGGACGATAAAGTACCTGTAGCGGTACTGCTCAATAGTTCTTCCGCTTCGGCATCAGAGGTAGTAGCAGGTACATTGCAAGACCTTGACCGTGCAGTTATTGTTGGCGAGCGTTCTTACGGTAAAGGCCTTGTACAGGTTACAAAACCAGTAGGCTATAATGCTCGCCTGAAGCTTACAACCGCTAAATACTACACCCCAAGCGGCAGGTGCATACAAGCTATAGATTATGCCACCCGCAATGCCGATGGCAGCGTAGGCCATATACCCGACTCGTTGAAGAAAGAATACAAAACAAAAGCAGGCCGCAAAGTACTGAGTGGTGGTGGTGTAGAGCCGGATGTTGCTGTAACGGACGATGACATCAGCAAACTATCAATCACTTTATACATCAAAAACTTTTTCTTCGACTATGCTACACAGTATGTAAAGGAAAACAAAACAATTGCTCCTGCAGGAAGCTTTGCGCTCAATGATACCGACTTTGCCAAATTTGCAAAATGGCTGGATGGTAAAGACTTCTCTTACAAAACAGAAACGGAAATAGCATTGGATTCCTTCAAACAAATAGCGCAGCGTGATAAAGCCTTCGATGGTTTGAAAACAGAATACAGTGCATTAGTAGCTAAATCTTCACATGATAAGAAGCAAGATTTGCAAAAGCACAAGGCTGAAGTAATGCGTTTGCTGCAAAGCGAGATAGTAACACGCTATTATTACCAACGTGGGCGTATAGAAAACGGGCTGATAACCGATAAGGATTTTAATAGAGCAGTTAGCATACTTACACAGCCTGCACAATACACAGCTTTGTTATCGCCTAAAAAATAGTTTGTGCGTAAAAGGTAATTGTATATTTGTTACACAATCATTATGTATGGAGCCGCTTATTGATTTTAGTTATCTGAATGAACTGTCCGGGGGAGATTCAAAATATCTCTATGAGTTATTAGATATATTTCTGGGCACTACACCGGATGGATTGGTAAAGCTGGAACAACATATTACCGAAACGGATGATTGGGATGCTATTTACAAGCAAGCACACTTCCTGAAATCGAGCGTTGGAATAGTGAAAATACGCGATATGCATGCACAACTACTGCGTATAGAAGAGTTGGGGCGTAAGCAGGATGGGAAAGAAGAGATTAAAGAACTGATGGCAAAAATAATATCCACATTTACAGAAGCCCACCCTGTGCTGATAGCCGAGCGGAATAAGCACAAAAAAGCAGCAGGTATAGAATAGCATGGCTGCATTGTACGATAGCTGTATGGCTTGGGTAGAAAGTAATATGCTTACCTGTCCTTCAAAAAAACTGACACATTTGGATTGCCCTGGTTGCGGATTTCAACGTGGTACAGTTGCTATGCTGAAAGGTGATTTGAAAGCATCGTGGCAGGTATATCCACCAACTACATTTATTTGGTTTACAATGTTATTATTGTGTGTTCACCTGTTGTTTAAACTGAAACAAGGAGCAAAAATTTTGAAATATGTATATATTGTAACTGCATTGGTAATGCTTATCAACTATTTCTATAAATTTTTTACAAACCAACTGATATGATGGAAGACAATAACACACAACAGCAAAATTTTAATCAACCACAAATAGCCTTGCCAAATGCAACAGCCGTATTGATATTGGGTATTATATCCATCGTTATGTGCTGCTGTTATGGTGGCGGTTTGATATTAGGTATTATTGCACTTGTATTGGCAAGTAAGGATATGAAAAGGTATCTCGCTAACCCTGCCATGTACACCACAGGCTCTTTCAACAACCTCAAAGCAGGCAGAATATGTGCTATTATAGCCGTAGCATTATCAGCAGTATACTTACTATTCTTTATTTGGATGTTGATTACGTTTGGATGGGCAACCATGCAAGACCCGAATGCAATGCGTGAGGCATTAGAGCAGATAATGCAAAAATAATAAGTATCGAAAAGAGATAAAAAGAACAGCCCCTGCTAACAGGGACTGTTCTTTTTTATAAAATTATCTTAATCCGGGCAAATCCCTTAATCTATAAAATCCAGGTTCATCATATCCCGCCAAAGCGCAAGCCGATAGTAAACGGACGCTGGTCTAAGCCTGTACTGTGTAGGGGTGTTACCTGATAGCTGGCAAATATGCGGAAGTAATTGTCTAATCCTATTTCACCTGTTACACAGGCATTAAAGTTGTTGAAGTTGAATTCATCACGGTTCTTTTGTTTACCACGCTCGGCAGATATTTGTTTGTTCCAAGAAGCAATACGATAGCCGCCCGTCATACCCACACCATATACCAACCATGCTTTGTCTGCCAGTTTGGTTTTGAAAGTGAACTGAAGTGGTACTGCTAAGTAAGTAAGTCCTATTTTGTTTTTGCTGAAACCGATGGTGTCCATCACAACCATTGGTACGGTTTCGTTTCTGTAACTGATGTTTTTGGTATAGCGAAAGTTATACATCTGCAAGCCAATACCTGTTGACAGGTAGATTTTTTGTCTTTTTGTTTTCAGCACTTTAAGTTTCGCCATCACAGGGTATACATTTACATTCCAAGATTTGCCTGTACGCATACTGAAGAGGTTTTCATTTTGTAAACCCGCAGGTACTTGCAGAAACGCCTTAGCTGCCGCACTATTGTAATCGGTATTGTCTATAATAGAGTTGATGCCAATATCTACAATGCTTGCCTCTATTTCAAAGTCTTTTTCAGGTTTTTCTTCTATTTTTTTGTCATTGATGGTAACACCGTCAGGTCCTATTTTGATGGTTGTCGTTTTCTTTTCCTTCTTGTCGCTATCTTGTGCATTAGCGTTAAAGCCAATGAATGCGGCAGCTATCAGGCAAAATATCAGTTTCATGTTCTGTTGTTTTTTTAAAGTTTTACGATAAAAATTTCTTTGTTACCTATTTTCAGTTTTACGTCTGTATCTTTTAAGTTGTCAGTTACGTTTTCTATGCGTTTGGTGAGTGCATTAGCTATCATGCTTACACCCTCTTTTTTATTTTTGTTGATTGGAAGTAAATCCAACAAACGCTTTTTTTGTTTTTGTGGTTCATTGTTAATTGTTTCTACAGGTGCTGATGTTGTTTCTTCTATACCATTAGGTTGTGTTGTTTGTTGTGCTATTACTTCTTGCACTGGTTCGTTTTCAGTTTTGTAAACAGGTTGTTGTACAATAGTTTCTTCTTTTACAACTCTTGGTTCTTCTATTAGTTTTTCAATAATAGCAGGCTTATTTACTTTTTGCTTTTTACTTTTTGCTTTAGCTATGGAGTTTTCATTGGTAACAGAGCTTGCAGGTATTGAATGGAGCTCTTCTGTGTTTGAGTCCTTTTGTATTGTATTGTTGATTACAGGTGTTTGTGTTGATGCAGGTTGTTCTGTTTGGGTGTTGGCTATTACAGGGCTGTCTATAGCATCGCCATTTTGTCTGATTATAGTAATAGCAAATAATAGTACCGCTGCAGCAGCTGCATACATCCACCAAGTACGCAAGCCAATGTTACGTCCGCTTGCAGGTGGTGTTTTTAGCAACGCTTCTTTGTTGGTATACAACAGTGTAGTGTCCGACAACAGCTTTGTGGCTGTATATGCTTCCAACTCTTTACGTAGCTCAGGGTATGCATCCACAAAAGCCATCAGCGCTTTTATTTCTGCTTCTTTCAGCTCTCCGTCTGCGTACATCATCATGTACTCCTCATAATTCTCCATGTTCACCATAGCTTGTTATATTACGTGTTCAACACTTACTAAATAATCTTTCAGCACTTTGCGGGCACGGTGCAGGTACACTTTTACCTGGCTTTCGTTCAGTCCCGTTATTTGTCCTATCTCTTCATAGTTATAGCCCTCATAGTCTTTTAGCAGTACTAATGCCCTAGCTTGTTCATCGAGTTTGGTTAGTGCACGTTCCAAAACCCGTTTCAGGTCGCTTTGCCCTTGTAGTATGCTACGGTTGTCATCTACCGTTTCTTTGTAGCTCACCCTGCGCTGTTTCCTGTAGTTGTCAACAGACTGGTTGTACGCTACCTGAAACAGAAAAGCTTTTGCCTTAGCAGGTGCTACTTGCTCCCTTTTCTGCCACAACACCTCGAAGCTGTTCTGTACTACATCCCTCGCGTCCTCCTCGTTGCCCGTACACTTACAGGCAAAGCGGAAAAGTGCATCAGCCCACTCTTTAACGCTGTTATTGTAGTCATTAAGCTCCATTCGTACAGTATATCGGTGCTTTGGCAAAAATGTTACAGATTTTCGGGAAAAACTTTAGTCCGCCGTAAAGATTGTACCTTTGCAGCTTATCATATTGAATAAATCTGACTAATGAGGAATAATCCATCTTCGGACAAAGGTAAGGGCGGCGATAAGAAAGGCTTTGGCAAAACAGGTGCAAACAGGGCAGCAGGGGGCTTTAAAAAGCCTGCAGGCAAGAGTTTTGGCAAAGACAGGGAGCGGGGAGAGAGCCCTAAAAAGGCATTTGACCGCGACGATAGGAGTAAACGCTCATTCAGCAAAGATGGCGAAGACCGCCCTAAACGTGCCTTCTCTAAAGAAGGCGATAACCGCCCCAAGCGTAGCTTCAGCCACGATGGAGAGGATAAGCCCAAACGCAGTTTCGACAAACCGTATAATAAAGACCGAAAATTCGATACAGACCGCCCTAAGCGTAGTTTCTCTAAAGACGGAGAAGATAAGCCAAGGCGTTCTTTCTCAAAAGATGGTGATGCGCGCCCCAAGCGTAGTTTCAGCCGCGATGGAGAGGACAAACCCAAGCGTAGTTTTGACAAACCATACAACAAAGACCGTAAGTTCGATACAGACCGTCCCAAGCGTTCATTTGACAAAGATGGCGACCGCCCAAAACGCAGTTTCGGCAAAGACAAATCTTTTGACAAAGACAGCAAAGGCGGCAAGTTCAAAAAAGACGACCGTCCCGAAAGCAAAAAGAAATTTTCTGAACGTAATATATTCAAAGAAGATAAACCTGCCCGCCCTGTTGAAGATTATGAAAAGAATTTCATAACACCCAAAGAGTTCAGCAAAACGCTGGGCGAAGGCAAAAAGCTGACGATAAAGAAAGGTGAGCGAGCAGAAGATTTTGATAAACCATTCCCTTTAGGTTCTCGCAAAGTGAGTGGCCCTTTCCGCAAAAACGAAGCTGAAAAATACGAGCGCGCTAAGAAAGAATACTTTACAAAGAAAGCAGCGACAAAGAAGCGATACAGCGATGAGGATGATGAACAGGAAGAGGCGCATGAGTCAAAAGAAATGACACTGAACAAGTACATAGCACACAGCGGTACTTGCAGTAGGCGAGAGGCTGCCGAAATGGTGAAGCTGGGCAAAGTAAAAGTAAATGGAGAACTGGCTTTAGACCCGGGCTACCGTGTGCAGGAGTTTGATGTGGTTACCATTGCAGGTAAAAAACTGACACCGCAAAAAGGACGTGTATATATATTGCTCAACAAACCCAAAGGCTACATTACTACTACCGACGATCCGCAAGGTCGTGATACGGTGATGGATTTAGTACATGGTGCAGAGGTTGACAGGTTATACCCAGTTGGCCGTCTCGATAGGAATACGACAGGTTTGTTGTTGCTTACTAACGATGGCGATTTAGCACAACGTCTCTCTCACCCAAGCTACGAAACAAAGAAAGTATATCAGGTAACGCTTAATAAACCACTTACTAAAAAAGACTTTGAAGCCATACTGGCAGGTTTGGAGTTGGAAGATGGTAAAGTACAGGTGGATGCACTCTCTTACCTCGATGAGAAAAATGAGCTGGGCATAGAGATACACAGTGGGCGCAATCGAATTGTGCGCCGCATATTCGAGAGTTTGGGGTATGAAGTAGATAAGCTGGATCGTGTAATGTATGCAGGGCTAACGAAGAAAAACCTCCCTCGCGGCAAATGGCGTTTGCTGCAAGAGAAAGAAGTGATACTGCTCAAACATTTTAAAATATAGTATTGTGCTGCTGACTGCTGCACAAATACACGATGGCATACACTGGTTGCCCGAAGGCAGCGTTATAGAAACTGCTGCAGACGGTACCATCGTAGCTATACACGGTGCGGACAAACAACTAGAAGCAACGCACTATGAAGGCATCCTGGCTCCCGGCTTTGTAAACGTACATTGCCATCTGGAGCTATCTCACATGCGGGGTGTGATATCTGAACATACAGGTCTGGTACCTTTTCTTCAGCAGATAATGCAGTACCGCTTTAGTTTTACAGACGAACAAAAACAAAAGGCAAGAGAAAGCGCATTTAATGAGATGCTCGATAACGGCATTGTTGCCGTTGGCGATATTTGCAATACTACGGATACGCTGCCGCAACGTGCTAGCGGTCAAATGCATTTCCACAGCTTTAGCGAGGCAATAGGCTTTAATGAAATGCCTGCTAAACAGTTTGACTATGCCGTAAATGTGTACAATGCTTTTGCAGCACAAAAGAGCGATACACATATATTGAACCAAAGCATAGTACCTCATGCACCTTATTCAGTTTCTTATGCTTTGTTTAAACTGATAGATAAGCACAATGCCGATGGTATCATCGCAATTCATAATCAGGAATGCACTGCAGAAGATGAATTTTATATACAGAAAGAAGGTGCTATCCGTACATTACTCAGCAGTTTGGGTATTGACGATGCATTTTTTCACCCTAGTGGTAAATCTTCTTTGCAAACCTATATGCGCTGGCTGAGCAATACTCACCCGCTGATATTGGTACATAATACATACACTGCCGAGGCTGATATTATTGCTGTACAGCGTTTGCACGAGCATGTGTATTGGTGCCTATGCCCCAATGCAAATATGTATATAGAAAACCACCTTCCCGACATAAACCTGCTGCTACGCGATGCTAATAATATATGCATAGGTACAGATAGCCTATCTTCCAACCATCACTTGAGTATATTATCAGAGCTACAGACCATCAAACAACATTACTCTAATATAGACTGGAGTACACTGCTACGCTGGGCTACTTGGAATGGTGCGCGCGCTTTGCAAATGCAACATATAGTTGGTAAAATAGAAGAGGGTAAGAAACCTAGTATAGTGCAGATAACGGACATAGAAGGAAGGGGGAATGTGAAGAGGGTGGTATAGAGAGATTTTTCTTTGTGTCTCAAACGCCTTGTTACTTTATGCGGCTGTTGAAGGAAGTCTAGGTCAGTAAAAGATGAATATATGAAGAGTAATAAACTATGTAATATTGGGTTTTCTGCATACCATGTAATGACGAGAAAAAGAAATACTACTTTGCCAGTCATTTATTACTTTTACCCGCTTTTTCAAACGGAATATGACAGACAGGATGCAACGCCCGGTGCGTGTATTGGTGGCGAAAGTGGGGCTTGATGGCCATGACCGCGGTGCTAAAGTAATAGCGACCGCCCTGCGCGATGCGGGGATGGAAGTGATATATACAGGTCTGCGCCAAACACCCGAAATGGTCGTCAATACTGCTTTGCAGGAAGATGTGGATGCAATAGGCATCAGCATCCTCAGCGGCGCACACAATACCGTCTTCCCCAAGGTGATGGAACTGATGAAAGAAAAAGGCTTGGATAATGTATTACTTACCGGTGGCGGCATTATACCCGAAGAAGATATGGCACAACTCAATGCTATAGGTGTTGGCAAACTCTTTGCACCCGGTGCACCAACCTCCGACATTGCGAATTATATTACCGGCTGGGTGAAAGAACACCGCGCCGATTTATTCTAATACACAGACAGATTACTAACATTTACAGCACAAATTTTTATGTACCAAACTTTATTGACAGACCTGCAAGACGGCACATTAGTAATAACAATCAACCGCCCCGACAAACTGAATGCCCTGAACAAAGACGTTATAGAAGAGTTGGGCAAAGTATTGGACGAAGTTTATAATAACCCTGATATAAAGAGCGCAATACTAACAGGTGCAGGCGAAAAAGCATTTGTAGCGGGTGCAGACATCAGCGAGTTTATCAGTCTGGATGCTGCTGGTGGCGCGGCTTTGGCAAAAAAAGGACAAGACCTTGTATTTGATAAAATAGAAAATAGCCCTAAGCCCGTTATTGCTGCTGTAAATGGCTTTGCATTGGGCGGTGGGTGCGAATTAGCAATGGCTTGCCACTTCCGTATTGCCAGCGAAAACGCTAAGTTTGGCCAGCCGGAAGTAAATCTTGGTTTGATACCCGGCTATGGTGGTACACAACGCCTGACACAATTGATAGGTAAAGGCAAATCTATGGAGTTGATGATGACGGCTGATATGATAGGTGCCGACGAAGCCAAAGCTTTAGGTTTGGTTAATCATATTGCTCCTTTGGCAGAACTTTTAACTAAAACGAAGGAGATATTACAAAAAATTCACACGAAAGCGCCTGTTGCTATAGCAAAAGTTATAGCTTGTGTAAACGATGCAGCTAAGGGTGAAACTGACGGATTTACCAATGAAATCAAGCGTTTCGGCGAATGTTTCAGTACCGAAGACATGAAAGAAGGTACGGGAGCATTTTTAGAAAAAAGAAAAGCTATTTTTAAAGGAAAATAATTTTATTATCTTCAACGCTAAAACCAGAAGTAAAATGCGGAAAAAAATTGTCCGTAGCCTTTTTGCCTTATGCGTTAGCGCTGCTTCTCTGTCGGCATATGCACAGCCTGCAATTCCGAGAGAGTATGTTGAGCACCCGGGTTTCTCAATGGGTATCAACTTTGGCGCAACCGACCTCTGGGGCGATGTGGGTACACAGAGCATTGTTGACCATTACACAAACGGAAAATATTTTGATAAGATGTGCTTTATGGGCGGGCTGTTTGGCCGCTTTACAGCGCATCCTATGCTGGCAGCACGTTTGGGCATAAACTATGGTACATTATATGCAACTGATGCTTGGAATGAAAAGAAAGCAAAAACAGCCTCTTCTATTGAAGCAGACGCATTCCAACGCTACCTGCGCAATCAAGATATTAAAGCTAATATCTGGGAGAGCACATTCCAGTTAGAACTATTCCCATTCCGTAGCAATTCAGAGTCTGGAGCGGCCCGCCGCCGTTGGCAGCCATATTTCACAGTAGGTGTGGGTGTATTCCACTATCGCCCTTTCAGCACATTTATAGACCGCACTACTCGTGCTGAAAAATGGGTATACGTAGGAGATCTAGGTCTGGAAGGTGAAGGTTTTGAATTTGATGAACCTAAGGAAGGCTATGCCATGAAAACCAAGTTTTGGCAGGTAAATGTACCTGCAGGTCTTGGTTTACGTTTTGATATGAACGACCGTATGTCTTGGGGTATTGAATACTTATACCGTGCTACGTTTACTGACAGGCTGGATAATGTTAGTGGCGATTATGTAAGCGAAGAATATCTGGAAAGGTATTTAAGCCCTCAAAAAGCTGCGATAGCTAAAGAAATGCATGACAAATCTTGGGCTGTACAGCCTGGCGCTAAACAACAAGCATGGACTCAGCGTGGAAATAAAGATAATAAAGACAGCTATTCTACTGTATCTGTAATGCTTATATATAAATTCAAAAGCAATAAGATACCTTGGTGGTTCTAGTTTCGGAAACATATACTTAATTTACAGAGCGGTGTGTTTACATGCCGCTCTTTTTTTCCAAAAAAACAAAAGCATCTCCCCTGTATTTATGTATGCTTTTATAGATGGCGAAATTGTTTATAAATCTCCCTCGATACTGCACGTTGTAGTAGGTGGTGTGGGTTATGAAGTAAATATTACCGTGCAGACCTACTCAAAGCTGCAAGCAGCAACGTATTGCAGGCTTTTTACCCACCTGCAGATACGTGAAGATGCTTGGGTATTATATGGCTTTGCTGATGAAACAGAGCGCGCAGCATTCAGGTTATTATTAGGTATTAACGGAGTAGGTGCTACGACTGCTCGTATCATATTATCATCCCTGACACCAGCAGAATTAGAACGTATTATTGCCGCAGAAGACAGCCGTAGTTTAGAGAAAGTAAAAGGCATTGGTGCCAAAACAGCTCAGCGTATTATCCTGGAGTTAAAAGGCAAGTTGCAAATTGAAAAAAATAACCCTGATTTGACAGTGCTCAAACACAATACTATAGCGGAAGATGCGTTATTTGCATTAGTAAATCTTGGCATCAGCAAAAGTGTCGCAGAAGCCGCTATTGGAAAGGTAAAAGATGCCACGTCATTATCGGTAGAAGATTTGATAAAACAAGCATTAAAACTGCTATAACCCCAAAGCGAAAAAATTGGTTTGAAGCGAAAGAGTTATTTAGGGCATAAGATAATTATTTTCATTGCATTGGTAGCC
>CALESY010000051.1 GCA_937919945.1 uncultured Chitinophagaceae bacterium
TTTTGCAAAAGTGCTCAATGCAATTCGGCTCAAGTACTCATTTTTGTATCCTGGGGATTCAAAAATATTAGCTAGTTGAAAATCAGCTGAATGATTAATATAATCTTTAGCATTCCTTACTTCTCCCGACTCCATTGATAGTATATAACAGTTTCTACCTTCAAGCCTAGAAACTATTTGAGGTGAATGGGTGGCAATAATAAAATGACATTTTTTATACATCCTAAATGTGGATATTAATAACTGAATATACTTTTCTTGCCATTGAGGATGCAAACAAACTTCTGGTTCATCTATACAAATAATTGTATTATCCTTTATCTTACTAGCAATACCAAGTATACTTAATATCACACTTTGCTCCCCTGAACTAGCGTCCTTAATTGAAAATGCCCTGTGTGATTTTACAGACCTCAACTTTACATCCCTCAGCTTTAAGAGACCAGACTGTATTAAAAAAATAAGATCCTGTTTATCTAACAGCTCGTACATATGATCAAAATATATACCGCCATTTTCAATTAACACTCTGCATCTAGCACCTACGCCAAGAGAAAGTATTTTCTCACAAACAGTCATTAATATTTCAATTTTTTCACGATCTAGATTATCATTATCATCTAAAAAAAACCTTTTATTAAAATATTTAAACGCTGGATTTCGGAAGCCATGATATATTTGTTCTTCAAAATTATCAGAACGGATAGCATCTAATATCATGCCCTTAGAAAATGACAAAGAAAATATCATTTCTATATTTTCATCATACCCTAAGAACCCCAACACCCTTGTTATATCATCTATTTGCTGCGGGTTGCGTATTGCAATTTCTACTAATGATGCTGTTATTTTAGACATGTAAGACAGTCCAAAATTGGCACTAATCAAATCTCGTAAGCCGAGGTAATAATATTCATCAATTTGCTTACCTGTTCTTTTGTTTAATGGAAACTTATCGAATGGGCTAGTAGAAACCGCAATTACCATATCTGGTTCCTCCGTCATTTCAATATAACCTTCTAAAGACTTCTGAAAACCAAGATCAGAATCTCTATAAAAATCGTTTATGTTACTACTTAGAACTTGCTTGATTACGGCACCTAACAAAGAGCTTTTACCAGTACCATTTTTACCTACAATGACTGTATAATTATTCTCTGTGTAGTCAAAATAATCTTCAACAAAATCAATAGACTTGTCTCCGATACGAAATTTGGTTATCATGATGTGTAAAATGTGTAGCTAATATATACAATTTGAAAAACAAAAAAACACCCCCCAGTTTGTGGCTAAAAACTGTGTTACCAAGGCAAAAAAATCTTCTAATTTACAAAACATGTAACAGCAAGAGTTTATAGACAGTAGATCCCCCCGCTCGGCGTAGTCTCAGGCTACGTCGCTACAAGCAGCAAATCTCCTGATTGGCAATAGAATGATAGCAATTATTGGAACACCATACACGAGACCAGATTGCTTCGTGCCTCGCAATGACTCGAGAAGAAATACACTTTACAAAAACAATTCAACCAACAACAAAACACCCACCCCTACTCTACTATCCTGCTGTTGTATTGTTATATACTATTATGTACTCTCCTATCCTTGGTTAACCAGTGGTTGAGGTTTGGTTAACCAACCGTTCATAATGCAATGACTATCAACAGCCATCAGCGTGGTGGTAAAATGCGGGTTGTGGAGTTGGTGAAATATTTGTTGATTTTATAGTTGTACAATAATGAATAGCTAATTGTTTTATAATGTCAGTTATACTTTTTTTATACCTTACATACACAACAAAGCAAACTGTTTTATGCAATTAAAAATTACGGTATCATTAGGGGTTATTCTGTTCTTTTTTATGCAACAGCCTCTGTATGGATATATGCAATCTTATACTGCCTACAACAGTGATACTACAAAAAGAAAAGATATAGCCAACAAATCCGTTTCTCAACAAGAAATAGACTGGGGAATAAGTTTAGAAAACAAAGTAAAAGGCGGATATCAACCAACTCAAGAAGAAGTAGCAAAATATGAGAACATTGCACAAAGATTAGCTGCCAGTCAGACACAACAACAACACAAAACCAATACTTCCGTTGAAACAGTTTCCGATGAAGAATTAAAATGGGCGCTTAGTTTGGAAGAAAAATTAAAAAGTAAAAACTATCAACCTACGCAAGAAGAAACAGCTAAATACCAAAACATTGCACAAAGATTAGCGGCAAGCAAATAACAACCAACTAAGAAAAACTGAGCGTATTGCTCACACATAGCACGCTTATATAATGGGCCATTTTGTTCTCAAACACTTTACATTGTATAAATACTTTACAAAACAATTCACCACCAATAACACAGCCCCACCCCCTACTCTCCTATCCTGTTGTTGTACTGTTATATACTATTCTGTTCTCTCCTGTCCTTGTTCAACGTACGTTGAACGTGCGTTGAACGTGCGTTGCATAATGCAATGATTATCAATACCCATCAGCGTGGTGGTAAAACGGAGATATTAGCATGATGATTTTTTTGCTCTTCAGGCATCTCATTTATCTGTACACAAGCCCTATTTCTCAGCCTCAACATACAACGACTCGATGGCTCGCTCCGGTGTATCATTCAGCAACTCGGGGTTGGCACTCTGCCCGAATGACATTTTGCGCACATTCTTAAACCCGTTACGTGTTAGCAACACGCGGAAGGTTTCAAAATCGTAGATAAATAAGTGTCCGTGATTTCTGAATATACCGTTTATACGGTGCATGGGCGATATGTAGTTTTCTTCAAAAGGCATTTTTACATCCTCACCCTGCTTTTTGCGGTTGTATATATCTACATACAGTTCTCCATCGGGCACTATAATGCGCAATATACCTCCCGGCTTCAGCATACGGTAAAATTCCCTTATGTTTTCCTCACAGGCTTCAAAAGGTATGTGTTCTAAACAATGCTCTGTATAAATACCTTCAAAACGATTATCGGGGAAAGGATATTTTTTCTTTACAATGTCCCATACCACATCTACATTAGGTAGCCACTCATAGTCGAGGTTTACAAACTTGGGGGATGCGTTGAACCCGCAGCCAACGTCTAAATATTTTCTGTCATTCAGTTTGCTCTTAACCTGCCATTCGCCTCCCCTGCGCACCGCACTTATCCACTGCCTTACTTTGGCGTATGATGTGATGGGGCGGCTAAGACTGATATGAGACATAGATTTCTTTTTTTGAGAATATTATTACGACGTTTTATTATTGCCACAACGAGCGGCAAAATAGTAATAAAAATGCTATTGAGCTACTATGCAGCAAAAGAAAGGCAGGCACATATCAGTACGTACCTGCCTTAATACCCGATACTCACTTATAGTTAGCCAGCCACACGTGTAGCCTGTGGTTTGTAAAATATCAACAATACCATAGAACACAGAAAAAGTAAGCCCTCAATATTCAACCAACGGCTGCCAAAACTACCCAATGGCCCCTCGCTTATGATGGTGATGATGCGGGATAGTGCATAGAAACCCCACAGCATGGTGAGGAATGCAAGCCCTGCACGTTTGTCTTTCAGCAACAGGTATATAAGGCTGATGACGATGGTAAGCCCTACACCACCATACACACCGCGTATAGAGCTGAAGGCATCGTTATTGGGCAGGCTTACCTGCACAAGGTCCATCACCATTTGCGGGCTGAAAAATGCCATGGCACTTACCATCAATAATGAGAAGGCAGAGAAAACAATCAAAATCCCTGCACTGATGCTTAAAAATCTGTTATTGCTTTTCATATGTATTAAATTTTATGCAAAGCTCTAACCCCGCAGAAATATAAATATTGGCACAGGCAAAGATTTTAATACCCGAACGTATGTATCACACGCTGTTTACACCGCAGCATGAGGATTAATTACTAACGTGTGCACTAATAATCATCTGTGCATACTGTATATAACAAAGTGTGCGGAAATGGTTTTGGTATCTGTATTAGCCTGATTGGTAAATGTAACATGCAGTGTACCTTCTGCATGGTCATTATCTGTGGCTGTAATACGTATATCGCCATTGGTAATGCCGGTGGCAGCAAAGCCCTCATCTTCGGCATAGTACACATCACTTATGCCAGGTTGGGTATTTTGAGCAGTTTGCAGGGTATTGATATGCACTTTCAGCAATTGGTGTTCCGTTCCTTCAGCCAGTATATTCAGTTCACCTGTACGGCTATCCCAAGCCGCATCAATATTTTCTACTTGTATATCTGTATCATTATCGTCAACATGCAGTTGCAAGCTATGATGCGGAGCAGTTTGTTTTTTCGTACAGGCAGAGAGCAAAACGATTAGCAGCAATACAAGTGTATAAACGGACTTCATAAACTATCGGGTAGATTGACAATGACAATTCTACCACAATACTACAAACCAGACATCTAAACAACCTTGTACATAACTATTATATAATACAGAGATAACTATTTAATAATAATGCGAATTGCCCGTCTTTGGCAAACAGAGGGTATAATGCCAATTCAGGATTAAGGTCATTTTTTATAGTAGTTTCGTGATATGTAAGACATTCAATCTAGCCAAATGTAGCTTTTAATATGGCACTTATAGGGTCTATAAAAACAGCACCGGTAGGCATCTTGTCAAAATAAACAATCAAACTAACAGTCCTATTAACCTTCTTGCCATCATAATTCAAAGCGGGTATCTGTTTTGGCAAACCTAGTATGAGTCTTTTGGCCTCTGCATCACAATCTGGGTGTAACGATTCAGCAACCCTTACATTCATTACACTTCCAGCAGTATCAATCACAGCTATAACTTTTACATAGCCCACGACACCTTCTTTTACACACGAGACTGGGTATTTAATGTTTTTGTGGATATACTTATTATACGCTTTTTCCCCACCTGGATAAGGCGGACAACATTCATGGAAATAATACGGCACTTTCTTACCACTCTCATCATAACACATACCAGACTTCATGTTACCTCTTTTCCATTTTTCCTTTCTTTTTACTGCATCTGATTTATGATATTCAATGTAATCTCCGTGAAATAGCCCTTTTGCATAATCAACCTGTAAATACAAGGCACCATTATCTTCTCTATAATATTTTTGTACCCCTTGAAGTAGCCCGTTAACATAATATTCATCATCCGCTAATTTGCCGTTCTGATAATATCCTACATTTTTACCGTGTTTATTATTATTAATGTAATTTTCAGAATCTTCTACTTGTCCATTCTCATAATAGCGCTTCAAAATACCGTGATACACATCTTTGGGTATAGTTTTACTGTATGCTTCCATTTGCAAAGCCCCGCTCATAAAGTAATCTTTTACCAAATACAGACCATTTGTTTGTCTGATAGGTTTCGGTCTGTAATATGTAGCACTATCTTTGGTTGATACTGTTTCCCAATCGGCATCATACCATGTAGTATCACTTTGTGCATTTACCTGCAAACTTGTAATGCAGTATAGGGCGAGGAAATATTTTTTCATGTAATTGTCTTCTTAACGCAAATACAATAAATGTCTGCTAGATATGCAAGCATAAGTATAAAAATGTTCTTTACAATAAATATTGACCCTTACTCCTTCAAAAAGAATTGGATAGTACCACTCTTACGCCCATCGCTGGATAGGTCTATATCATAATGCTTGGTTTTGGTATATACCGTCAATCTTGCTGTACATGGCGGTATGCTGCCCTCACTTTCAGATACCATTGTAAGCCTGCACAATGGATTATCCTTGTTGATGTTTATATATAGTGTATGAGATTTGGCAGTCAGTTGTTTGTTTTGCAATAGCAATGTGTCGTTCATATATACCGATACAATGTCACCATCTATCTGCCCGTTGTCTAAAATGCTTATTTTAATACTGTCTTTCTCCGCCTCACTTATCTCTATTAGCTTCTGCACTGCAATAGCCCTGTCAGGCATGGCGGGTTGTTGGGGTTGCGATGTGCTATTTTCTGAAGCAGGCTTTTTGGGCAATGGTTTTTCGAGCCATACTTTGCAATTCATCAACCCCAATCCTTCATTATTTTCTTTCCATCTACCTTCAAAACGCATTGCAGTATCTGTATAGCGCAGCTTCATCGCATAAGTACCAAGAACATTTTCTACAAACATGCCTAGTTTCACACCAATGGTGCTGTCTTCTTTAAAATATATAGTCGAATCGGCTTTTCGATACACACCACTAATGGTGTAGTGTTCATATTTGTCTCTACCGTGGTATAGATGAGAAGTGCCAGATACCATTGTGTCGTTATACAACAGTATTTCTATTACTAATTTATCCGGGCGCGAAGAAAGAAAGTTGTATGAATAATTTCCTACCCACTTACCTGTAACATCTTGTGCAGAAATATTAAGCGAAACCAGCAATAGGAATATTGTACAGACAGCGCGCATAGTAAACATAGTTATGCAAACAAACCAAATACAATATTAATAATATGTTATAATTACAACAGAGAAAGTTTTCAAACTGAAATCTAATACATGAGTATATCCATATTGTCAGCTTATAGTTGCCAGCTTCTCTACCAGTCTGTAAAAAGACTTTCTGGGTATGACAGGCATCGCATTTTTAATAGACTTGTTTATAAATCCGGGTATGCAAATCACATCGCCGTTTTCAAGTCCGTGCAAAGAAGCCTCCACTACTTCTTCTGCCTGCATCCAAAGATTGATGCCTTTAATCTTGTCGAACCTCTTAATGTCTGCATCACTATGAAATCCGGTATGCGTAAGCCCCGGACATAAGCTCTGCACTCGTACTCCTTTACTGTTTACCTCCATGTGCAGCGATTCAATAAAACTATTTACAAAAGACTTTGTAGCTGAATAAATACTACTGCCGGGAGCAGGTATAAAAGCTGCCAGAGAAGACACTATGATAATATCTCCACGCTTGCGCTTGAGCATTTGTGGCAGCAACGCATGTACCAACTGCACTACAGATATTGAATGTACATGTATCATGTTAATAACCGCCTGTACTTCTTCTTTAACAAAGAAACTTTTTTCACCATAGCCTGCTGCGGCAATTACTACATCAATTTTCAGTTCACGTATCTTAACAATCAACTCATTCACAGACGTCATGTTTGACAGGTCGGCACTGAATGTTTTAACATCACACTTATATATCTGCATCAATGTAGCTGCCATAGCAGATAATGCATCCTCTTTCCTGTCGCACAATACAAGGTTATGTTTACGCTTAGCATATGCGTTTGCAAAAGCAGTGCCTATCCCACCTGTAGCACCCGTTATCAGTACTGTTTTTTTTCTGGCCATGCATTGATGAATTATATTACTAATGTACGATTCATAGAAGCAGCATCAAATGCCAGAGGATGTATAAATTAAAAACCCGACAGGCAGCTTTTTTTAGTTTAACACAATACTAACAGCATACGTACTATCCTTTTAAAATGGTTTCATTGTCTTTGTATCCAAATCTCCCCGCATATGCGCCTACAATATCTCTTGTTATTATTTGCTGCACATACTGCAGCATTTGCTCAACAAAAAAATGTCTATACCCATACCGATAGTATGCGTGCCAAAGCCTACTGGGATAGTAGTTGGCATTATGGACTGCATAGCAGGGAGCACCAACTATATCTGGATAGTGCATTGATGGTAATACCCACCCATGCATATTACTGGCAACAGAAATCAATGCCCTTGCACAAAATGCGCAAGTATGAGTTGGCAATGCCGTACCTGGATAGTGCTGTGAAATACGATCCGCATAGATACATGCCTTTACGTGGCTACATGCGTTGCATATTCGAAAAACGTTATAGAGATGCGCTGGCAGACTTTTACACTACCAAAGCCAAATACAACAGCCTGTATATAATGGACCATCCCTATGACTTCTTTATAGCACTATGCCACCTGCAACTGAACCAATTTGATAGCAGCAAAATATATCTCAAACGTTGTATTGACGAGAGGCTGAAAAAAAGCAAAGATTGGGTACATCATAATCACCTCTTCTACTTGGGTATAGTGCAATACGAACAGGCAGCTTATGCAGATGCTATTACGACATTTGAAGAGGTAATACGCCTTGCCCCACAGTTTGCTGATGTATATTATTATAAAGCGGTATGCGAGTATATGCTGAAGCGAAATGCGGATGCCAAAGCAAGCATCCGGGCATCAAGCAAATATTTTGCTGAGGGCTATACCCTGCGCGAGGATGGAGCATTGTACGAACCATACCCGTACCAGATACGCAAGTATTATCTTGACAATATGACGAACGTGATTAACGAGATGCAGTAATTACTACCCCAAAGCTTTCTTCACTTGCGCGATCAGCATATCTACCTCTGCCATGTTGTTGTATATGTGCGTAGATACACGTAGCGAGTTGAGCCCGTTTTCTGCTACCATACGTATGCGTATGTAATTTTCTACACATTGATTATAAAACTTACCGTATTCAACACCTTTTATGCGGAAGCCATTTACAGCACACCGGCTACGCTCTTCAGTCGGGGTTATGAGTTCTACTCCATCACCCAATTGCAATAGTTGTTGCTGTGTGTAATTGCCAAGCTTCTTTATACGGTTGTGTATGTTTTGCATACCGATGGTTTCTATAAAGTCTATAGAGGCATCTACTCCTTTATACAAGCCCAATGCCTGTGTGCCTCCATAATACCGGTGTGCACTATCAGCATACTTACCCATTTTGGGTGTTTCCAATGCCATATTCCATTTACCATTGTCGCTACCACCACCCACAAAGTAGGTTTGCAAAGTGTTCTGAAATTCTTTACGTACATATAGAAAGCCTGTGCCTTTAGGGCCCAGCATCCATTTGTGGCAACAGCTTGCATAGGTATCGCACCCCATATCGTGCAGGTCAAGTAACAACATGCCCGGGCCATGCGCACCATCTATGATGGAGAAGATGCCACGCTCACGTGCTAGTTTACATATTTCCTTAGCAGGCAATATCTGTCCTTGTGTACAGGGTATGTGTGGCACAGCTATTACACGAGTACGTTTGGTTATCAGTGCTTCTATACGGTTGAGCGTTTCATCGGCAGTAGCAGCGGGTGTAAATGTTTTAATAACGATGCCGTGCAGCTTGCGCCTGTTCAACCATGGGAAGGCATTACCTACGTGCTCATGTGTTGTAAGTATCACCTCATCGCCACGTCGCAGAGGCACACCCCAACAGGTGATGTTGATGCCGTCAGTAACATTATGTGTCAGGGCTATTTCATCTTCATTTGCTCCAACAAAAACAGCCAGCTTTTTAGACGTATTCTCCCAGCCACCATAACCACCATGGTGGTCACCATCCATCATACCATTGCGTACCGCTTCTATTACCGGATAGGGAGAAGGCCCCATCGTACCATTGTTAAGGTATGCCCAATCTTTAGTAAGTGGAAAGAGTTGTCTTACATTTTGCCAATAAGTTTCATCATCATCGGCAATGGGTTTGCCGCTATTTTTGAGCTGGCTGTTTGCAGCCATTGCTTCCATTTCGGTAAATGACAAACCTGCCAGTAAAGATGCCGAACGTAAAAAACCTCTCCTGTTGAATTGCATATAAAAACATTATACGCATAAATATAATACTTTATATAAGTAGCGCAAGTTTCAGTTTGATATATCATATATGCTGATTAACTCTCTATTATTAAGA
>CALESY010000052.1 GCA_937919945.1 uncultured Chitinophagaceae bacterium
ATCTGAGCCATATTTTTTGTAAATGAGGAATGCACGTTTTGTGTCATGCTTCAGCAAATAGTAACATTGCTCCCACAAGCAACGAGAACCCATGATAACACCTACGAACACACCACCGGGCTTTAGCAGGTTGTGTATATCTCGTAAAATCTTTTCCATTTCGCTGTGGCTTGCACAATTAAGCCCGCCAAAATTGGAGAAAACAAAATCGAACGATTGTGGTGTAAATACTTTGCCTAAACTATTAAAATCAACGACATTGAAGGTTGGGTTTTCGTTATTAGTTTTTGCACCCGCTACTTGTATCATTACCGGAGATGCATCTGTAGCTGTTACATGAAACCCTTTACCGGCAAGGTACATAGCATCTTCTCCCGTCCCGCAATTTATCTCCAATACATCTTTGCATTGTAGCGGAATATATGGTTGCAACATAGCCCACACATGCCTGCGCAATCGCGAACCTATGGCAGCACGAGAAAAATCATCGTCGTATTGTACGGCGGCATCGTCAAAATACGCCATGCTATGCTGGTTGTTTCAGTTTATTCAATTTACTTGTTGATAAGCTGGCTTTTAGCTGATAGTAAGGCAGCTTCGCCAGTTTTTTCACATTACTAAAGCTAATGGTTTTACGGTTGTTCCATTCATCTTTAATATCCGATATTGTCTTTACCACCCGGTAATGATTATGCACATAACGGTGCAGTTGCTTATAAAAATCGGGCTGATATGTATTATTAAACATCAGTGCCAGTTCGTCGCTATCTGTCCAGTTGGTTTTAGTACCCATCTGCTCTTTCACTTTATCATAAAACTTAGTGCCCGGCAAGGGGTAAGAAACAGATATGCCAATATCGGCAGGTACCAGCCGTTTTACCATATCCAGCGTCATTTGTATGTCTTCCATCGTTTCGCCCAGATAGCCGAATTGCAGGAAGAAAGCAGGTTTGATACCATACTGTTTTAAGAGCTTTGTCGCTTCGCCTATTTGCGCTATCGTTGTGCCTTTGTCCATGGCATCGAGTATGCGTTGCGAGCCACTTTCCGCACCCATCCATACGTTATCACATCCCGCAGCGGCAAGTGGTTGTATCTGTTCGTCTTTCAGCAACAAATCGGCACGCGATTGTATTTTGAATTTAAACTTTAAACCAGTGTCATTTACCAATTCTGCAAAACGCTTTACCCAACCAGGCTTCAGCCCGAAGATGTCATCACAAAACCAGATATGGTCGAATTGATATTTGGCTTTCAGTGTGGTCAATTCTGCCACTACACGCTCTGCACTACGGGCATTGTAGCGGTTGCCATATATAGGTTTTGCACACCAGTTGCACTTGAATGGGCATCCGCGTGTGGTACCCATATTCATAGAGAAATAACCGTAGTTATCTATCCATGCTTTGCGATAGCGTTCTACATCTACTAAATCCCAAGCGGGGTCGGGTAGAGAATCGAGGTCAGTTGCCACAGGTCGTGGTGGTGTTTTGATGGTTTCATGCCCTTGCCTGTAAGCAATCCCTAAAACCGTTTCAGGCATAAGCTTACCATCTTTTATACCATTCACCAGTTCCAGCAGGGTTTGTTCTGCTTCGCCTATGATGATAAAATCTGCCTGATGGTCGAGGTATTTATCATAGTGGTCTGTAGAGTCTGAAGATGACACTATGACTTTGCAACCTTGTGCTTTAGCCATTTCGCTCATGCGGAATGCTGCCTCGCGCATATTGGTGAGGCACATTTTGGTGAGGTAGTTAAATCCGTCATCATATACTACCAATACATCGGGGCTGAAAGACTGTAACTTGGGTTGTATATCATCAGGGCCATCAGCAAACATTACATCGTGCAGAGCCACATCATAACCATGTTTCCTTAATACAGCAGCAGCATATATGGTACCTAACGGTGCATATGGCTGCATGATACGCCATTGCTTAGGATCAAATTGTAAAAAATAGGAGTGTGTAAATAGTACTTTCATCAGATCAATATCCGTTCTTTATCTGCAACAATCAGCTAAGTTACGGCATCGTACGCATCTGCTATTTAACTCGTGATTATAATCTGATTAATTAACAGACGAATCGGGAAAAGCAAAAGACGAATACCATACTTATATACGCAGATACGATTTGATTAGTTTTTTCACGGGTATTGCACTGAAAGGCTTATAATGCCATGCTGCAATATAGAGGCTTCTGGCTTTTTGTTTATTGCCATTATCTGCACATGCGTTACCATAGTTTATCAGTCCGTAAAACAAAATATCCTTTGCATCACGCACTTGCAGATAGTGCTGTTGTTTATAGTGGTTGATGGTTGCAATGTATTCTTCATAGTCTATCTGCCAATTTGTATTGATGTTATTACCGCTGTGCAAACGCCTGAAAAATAAACATTCGTATAATACGACCGCTGTGTAGTGATAAGCGAGTGTTGTAATGAAACTGAAATCTGTAAAAATTCTGTTTTCGTTGAAATAGCCTGTTTTGTTTAAACATACACGCCTGAGCATGACTGTTTGTATAAACACAAGCGTTTTACCCCAGCAGATGTCCGTGAAGAAATTGCGAGTTGCCGTGCCTGTTTGTTGTTGCAGATAAATACGTTGCTGTCCCTGCTCATTGAAATCATAGCAATTCGTGAAACAGAAACCTGCTTCAGGATTAGATGTCAAAGCTGCCACTTGCTTAGCTATTTTATCTTGCGCCAGCAAATCGTCAGAGTCCATAAAAGTGATAAATTCTCCTTTTGATAATTTAATGGCTTTGTTTTTCAGCACACCCGTAATACCTACCCTGCCACAATCATGGTATTGTATGCGCGGGTCGTTGATAGAAGTAACCAGTTCGCGGGTGTTATCGGCAGAACCATCATCCATTATCAGCAGTTCCCAGTTAGTATAGGTTTGCGCTCTGATACTCTCAATGGTTTCGAGTATGAAGTGCGCCCTGTTGTATGTGGGCATGATAATGCTGACTAATGGTATGTTATCTTCCTTTATCAATGCTTATTGTAATGAGCGTTTAAACTTCTGTATTTTATGTTTTATACGATTGCCGAGTTTTTTCAACCTTAACGTCAAGGTTGGTTTTTCTTCAAAAGAGGCAAAGGGTGTTTTGTACAGATAAGATGTAAATATATTTTTCAACGGGTGAGTACTCAGATAGTGCCAGGGTTTTAGCTGTGTATTGTAATGGATTATTACAGGATTATGTAGTACCTCATTTGCTGGATATTGATATAGCTTTTCTAAATAATTGGGACTTACGCTATAAAAAATATTCTGATGATTCCATTTGGGGTGCAGGTAGATGGCCTTATCATAAAACAAATGATTCAACGCATCCTGGTCGAATAACCAATATGTATCATTCATCTCCTTAATATTGGCAAGCAGTGTATAGTGGTATCCATTTTTCCGCCAGAGGTCAATATTATATAATACAACGCCGGCATTAAAGTAGTCGGCGTTGGGGGCTATACCTAAGCGTTCTATCTTATAAGGGGCTACGTCTTTTACAGCACACAATGGTGCATTGCCCAAATGTATATCAAACAATGGCTGTATGCTGCCGTTTACTATGATGTCAGCATCCAGAAACAGCAGCCTGTCGGTATCGGCAATAAACAGTTGAGGGGCAAATATCCTGTAATAAGTGGCAACATTGAGGTAGGCAGATGTGTAAAATCCACGTGTTGCTTCATCATCCATTTTTATCCATTCTACACTACAACAGTAATCAGTAGCTAATTCTTCAAGCTTTGTTTTTTCTGTGTCAGAAAGTGTGTTGTAAAGAACATGAATATGAAGTGCTTTATCTTTATTATTCTCCATCAGTGAGAACAGCATTACATACATGGGTATATAGTAAACACTATCGTAAGTGGCAGTGGCTACATGATACTGCATCTAAAACCACCCTTTTCTTTTAAACCATACCATCATCACCAATGGTACGATGAGCATAATGGCTACTGTAATGTAAAAGCCATCTTTCTGATGGGCAAGGGGAATAACATCAAAATTCATCCCGAAGATGCCACCTATTACGGTAGCGGGTGCCATCAATGTCGCTAACATGGTAAAGACTTTCATTACCTCATTCATGCGCAGGTTTATCTGGCTCATAGAGAGGTCTTGGAGGTTCATCACCATCTCTCGATGGTTCTCTACATACTCATTTGCCTGCGTTATATGGTCCAGTACATCTTTGTAGTATTTATCATGGCGTTCGTCCAGCAAAGGGTTTTCGCTGAACAGGAACCCATTTACCAAATCCCGCACAGGGCTAATGGAACGGCGTATTAATATAATCTCTCTTCGCAGGATGCTTATTTTTTCTAACGCTGCTCGTTCTTTTTGCAACAGCAGGGTATCTTCCAGTTTTTCAATGTTTTCGTTTATCTTATCTATTACATGAAAATAGCTGTCTACAATCGTATCTATCAGGCTATAGCAGAGATAGTCTGCCTGACGGTGGCGTAGTTTGGAGTTAGAGGTCTTAATCTTTTCGCGCACGGGGTCGAAGACATCTCGTTTAGGGTCTTCCTGAAATGAGATAACAAAATTTTTACCCAACACAATACTTACTTGTTCGGTTTCTACCTGTCCGGTAGCATCGTTATAGTACAGCATGGGTAGCAGACAAAAGATAACACTATCTATTTCGTCCATCTTAGCGCGTTGGCCGATGCTGAGTATATCCTCCAATACCAATTGGTGGATACCATAATGATTACAAAGTTTTTCAATCTCTGTTTTATTGAGCCCGTCAACATTTATCCATGTTATTTTGCCGCTATCCAGATAAGGGTGGCAGGCTTGCTGATTGGGTAGTTTTTTTTCTTCAAAGCCTTGCACATCATAATCAAAAACAGAATACACCGAGTCTGTAATTACGTTGCGCCCCTCTGTTTCTCTGGCAGGATTATAAGATGTCATGGGTGTGCGCTTGGTACGGTTCCAAGCCCATTCAGGCAATAGCTTTGCCAAACCCCTCACCCTGTTTCTTGCAGACATTGTGTTGAATAATATGCTAATTTAGTTTTTTGTAATTATGTTCGCACCACAAAACAGGTGAAACTCCATTTTTTATACTCCGTATTTATGAAAAAAATATTACTCACGGCTCTTGCCTTCGCTTCTCTTACGGTTGCAACGGCACAAAAAATAAATAAAGAGAAAATTACTATCACAACCGAGTATGGTAAGATAGTATTGGCACTATATGATAATACTCCCAAGCACAGGGACAATATGTTCAAACTGACGAAACAGAAATTCTTCGACAGTACGTTGTTTCATCGTGTGATACCCAACTTTGTTATACAAGGTGGCGACCCCGATTCTAAGAAAGCGGCCGCTGGTGCTGCATTGGGTGAGGGTGATGTAGGTTATCGTGTACCTGCAGAAATAAATGCCCTCAACTTCCACCAACGCGGTGCTATAGGCATGGCACGCGATAATAACCCCGAAAAAGCATCGAGCGGTTGCCAGTTTTATATTGTAGTAGGCAGAAAATATACGGATGAAGAACTGAATACCATATCAGAACGTACAGGTCGCAAGTTTACCCCTAAACAACGTACCGTGTACAAAACACAAGGCGGCACTCCACACCTTGATGGTAACTATACCGTACTGGGTATAGTAGAAGAGGGCATGGATGTAGTAGATAAAATAGCTGCAGAAGCGCGCGATACACGAGACAGGCCGAACAAAGACATCAAAATGATAAAAGTGCGCATGAAGAAAAAGAAGTTTCTGGGTATCTTTTAAGATGTGATGCAGGATATAAAAACACTCAAATATTTATTGGACGAAAAGGTAAGGCTGTATAATCAGCCTTCTTTTATTAAAGGCGACCCTGTATGTGTTCCTCACCGTTTCAGCAAACGACAGGATATTGAAATAGCCGGTTTTTTTGCCGCTGTATTGGCTTGGGGCAATCGCACTAGCATCATCAATAGCGCCAACAAAATAATGCAGTGGATGGACGATGCCCCGCACGATTTTGTGCTGCACCATCAAGACACAGACTTGAAAAAAATGTTGGGCTTCGCCCACCGCACTTTTAATGCTACCGACTTGTTGTATTTTATACACTGGCTGCAACATCATTATAGCCAACACAATAGTCTGGAAGATGCATTTGTACCAACCCCGCGTTATAAACATGATACAGTAGAACAAGCACTGATACATTTTCATAACTATTTCTTCTCTATCGAGCATCCCGAAAGAACCAGAAAACATATTGCAACCCCGGCTCGCAAATCTGCCTGCAAACGCATTAATATGTATCTGCGATGGATGGTAAGAGCAGACAAACATGGCGTGGACTTCGGCATCTGGAAAAAGATAAGCCCACACCAGTTAGTTTGCCCGCTTGATGTTCATGTTGGCAGGGTGGCTTGTCGCCTTGGTCTTATCCGCAACGAGAAATCAGACTGGCAAAACGCATTGTCGTTAACGCAAAGCCTTCGGGAATTGAACCCCAAAGACCCTGCTGTGTATGATTATGCTCTCTTTGGCTTAGGTGCCGAGGAGCGTTTTTAAACGAAAGCCAGCGCGCTTTCTTCTTCCTGTACACGGTCCTCAATATTATTTACAAACGCATCAGGCCATACTATCAGCGATGTACCTTTTCTTTTCCACCAGTTACTATCTCTCAGTTTAGAGAAACGGATGATGCCAATTACGTGGCAACGTTTCTCGCTGCTGCTCCATTCTTCAATACGTTCAAAACGCTCGTGCGGTACTTGGAATAATCCTTCAAAACTTACGTACACACGCAGAAAGAAGTCGTTTGTTATACTGCCCGCCGTTTTGTTGTTCAGCTTCTTATACTCGTATTTATAATCATAGCGTAGTGCGCTCAGGTCGCTCAGTACGGCAGATGCAGTAGGGAAACTACCCGCACCCTTTCCGTAAAAAAATTGTTTATCTGCCAGTCCGCTTTCTATTACCACGCCGTTATACTCATTACGCACATTGTATAGCTGGTTGGTAGCATCTACAAACTGTGGCAATACAAAAGCTGCCACGTCGCCATCTTCCAGCTTCTTGGCTTGTGCTACCAATTTTATTTCAAAGCCTTTCTCTTTGGCAAATACCGCATCATGTACTTGCAGGTTCTGGATGCCGCTATGTACTATTTCTTGCGGGTGAGAAACAATACCATAAGCATGTGTCAATAGAATAGAGAGTTTGTTCACCGCATCTATACCCTCTACATCCAGCTTTGGATTACTTTCTGCAAAGCCCTCTAATTGTGCCTGCAATAGTGCATCTTCAAAACTCAGTTTGTCTTGAAACACACGTGTGAGGATGTAATTGGTAGAGCCATTTACAATGCCGTTGATGCCTTGCAACAGGTCGTTATCATAATATTCTTCCAGATTACGTATTACTGGAATACTTGCACAACAAGCACTTTCATACAAGAAAGGAACATTGTATTGCTTCTGTAAAGCCAGCAATTCGGGCAGGTGCTCTGCGATCATTTTTTTATTAGCACTCACCACTGCCTTACCCGATGCCAACGCACGCGATACGATGTAGTATGCAGCATCTGCATCGTCTATCAGTTCTACTGTCACGTTTATGTTTTCATCGCTCAACAATAATTCAGGATCAATGGTGAAAAGTGTTTCAGGGGCTGCGCGTTTTTTATCAGGATGCTTGATGCAGACTTTCTTAATCTCTGCATTGAGCGATGGGGTTTGTTGCAATACTTTGTACAAACCTGTACCTACTACACCAAAGCCAAACAGGCCGATGGTTAATTTCTTTTGTTGAATAGACATTGTTTTCTTTTTTATTGTGTTTAAACAGTAGTTGAATATTGATTATTGAAATGACGCCAGTTTTATTTCAGCTATAAAAGTTTGTGACTTATTCAAGGCTTGCTCTATGTCGTGTATCAGGTCGTCTACTTCTTCCAGTCCTACACTAAGGCGTATAAGGCTGTCTGTCACACCCGCTGCACGGCGTTTATCAGCAGGGATGGATTTGTGCGTCATTTGTGCGGGGTGACACAGCAGGCTTTTTACGCCACCGAGGCTCTCTGCCAGCTTGAAGAGTTTGGTGTTACACACAACTAACCTTGCGGCATCTTCCGTATTATTCTTCAGTGTGAAAGATACAATACCGCCAAAGCCTTTTTGTTGTTTAGCAGCAATATCATGGTTGGGGTGAGATGGCAAGCCCGGATAAAATACTTTATCAACTGCAGGATGGTTTTCTAAGTATTGTGCTACTGCCAATGCGTTACGGCTGTGTTCCTTTACGCGCAGATGCAGGGTTTCTATACCGCGTATCACCAGCCAGCTATCATGCGGAGAGAGAATTGCGCCGCTTGCATTTTGTATGAATTTGATTTTATCGCCCAACTTTTGCGTAGCACTTACTACGATGCCCGCAATCAAATCGCTGTGTCCGCCGAGGTATTTGGTGGCACTATGTATCACAATATCCGCTCCCAATTTGATGGGTTGTTGCAACACTGGCGATGCGAATGTATTGTCTACACAGAGCAGTATATTGTTTTGCTTTGCGATTGCAGCGATGGTTTCAATGTCGCTTATTTTCAGCGTAGGGTTGGTAGGAGTTTCAAGCCATATCAGTTTTGTTTGCGGAGTGATGGCATCTATCACATTGGCAATGTCGGTTGTGTCTGTATAGTTGACCTTGATACCAAACTTTGCATAGATATGCGTGAACAGGCGAAATGCGCCACCATAGATATCATCAACTGCCAGTATTTCATCGCTAGTTTCCAGCAGTTTTACTACAGCGTCAATAGCTGCCAGTCCGCTTGCAAATGCCGATGCTCTCTCCCCGCCTTCCAGAAGAGCTGTAATTTTTTCGAGAGTTTCGCGCGTTGGGTTGTTGGTACGTGCATAGTCGTAGCCTTTGTGTTCGCCGGGGGCATCCTGCACGAAGGTAGATGTCTGGTAAATGGGTACGGAAATTGAACCTGTCAGCGGGTCAACCGGAATGCTGTGGATGAGTTGTGTCGCGTTGCTCATTATCTTGTTGGTTTTAAATTGTTACGAAATTTTACTTCGATACAATCCGCTACCAAGAAGATGTTTTTACCGAAAGAGCTTTGTGCACAGGCAACAAAAAAGCTCCTCCGATAAATCAGAGGAGCTTTCAGTTATGTGAACAACACGTGGTTGATACTTGCAAACTTATGCGTCTGACTTATCTGCCCTGCATTGCTGCAGGATGGAATTAGCACCAGTTTTCCGAATTGCTCCGGAAGAGGTTGCTAAGGTATCATCGGGCCATAACCCTCCACCTTTCTTGATAAGCGATGTTGTAAAGAACTGGCACAAAGATATAAGTGCCATTTTCAGATTTCCAAATTATTTTTTTTGAATTACTCCTTTTTAAGTCAGTTTTAATAAAAGGTGAACTGTGGCGAATTGCTTATTTTACAGTAATTTACACCCCCATTCCGAGCCGTAATTCATGGATTTACCCGAAGGCAAAAAAATTTATTTCGCATCCGATTTTCATCTCGGTATTCCCGATAGAGAAACGAGCCTTGCCCGTGAAAAAAGGTTGTGCCATTGGCTGGACGAGATAAAACACGATGCCGCACAGCTTTTTTTAGTAGGCGATTTGTTTGATGCATGGTTTGAGTATAAGAAAGTAGTACCTAAAGGATATACGCGTTTTCTTGGCAAGCTGGCAGAACTCAGCGATAGCGGTCTGCCAATAGAGGCTTTTACGGGCAATCATGATTTGTGGATGCGCGGATATTTTCAGGAAGAACTGAACATACCAGTACATCACGAGCCGATTGAGCGAACATTTAACGGTAAACGATTTCTGATAGCACATGGCGATGGCCTAGGGCCAGGCGACAGAGGGTATAAAATATTGAAAGGTATTTTACGCAATAGGTTATCGCAATGGTTGTACCGCCGCATACACCCTGACACGGGCGTGGGTATGGCAGAATGGTTTAGCAGGCTGGGGCCGAAGCATAGCGTGGAAGATGACCCTTTTCTGGGGCCCGAAAAAGAATGGTTAGTACAATATGCTTTGGAAAAATTGAAGCACGAACAAATAGATTATTTCATATTCGGGCACAGGCATATTGCTATTGAATACCCGCTACCTAATAACAGCCTGTATGTGAATCTGGGCGATTGGATACATTATAACAGCTATGGGGTGTTTGACGGTAAGGATTTAAAATTGGAATATTATAAAGGCAAGTAACGAATAGTATGGAACGAACCCTTGTGATGATACGACACGCGAAGTCGAGCTGGGCAAATCCGTTGCAGAGTGATTATGAAAGGCCACTGAATGACCGTGGCGAACATGATGCACCCATGATGGGTGAAAGGTTGAAAAAACGAAACCTGCTGCCCGATGTGATAATAGCCAGTACTGCCAAGCGTGCCAAACAAACAGCTAAAAAAATAGCCAAAGCTGTAGGGTATGATGAGGACAAAATAGTGTGGCATGAAAAACTGTACCACTGCATACCCAGCGTGTTTGAAGAAGTGCTGTATGAAGTTGCAGACGATGCAAAGACCGTGTACATTGTAGCGCACAACCCCGGCATTACAGAGTTTGTAAACGAATTATCAGATAAGTTTTGTACCGATAATATGCCTACGTGTGGTATAGTAGGTGCTAGGTTTGAAGCCGAGCAATGGAATGAATTCAGCAGAACAAAGAAAGAAGTAATTTTATTTGACTATCCTAAGAATGTAACATGACCGCTAACAAGCCATCAACACAAACCATCAGCGCATTAGAAAAACTTTTTGAAGACCACTTTGGCATGAAGCCGGAGCAGGTAAACCTTTTGCCCGTATCGGGTTCTGACCGCAGATACTACCGTATAACGGCTGGCAGTATATCAGCCATAGGCACATACAATACCAACATACCAGAAAATAATACCTACTTCTACTTTACCGAACTACTGCGCAAACATGAGATAAACATACCCCAGATATATAGCATAAGTAAAGATAAAAAGTACTACCTGCAACAAGATTTGGGAGGTACTTCATTGTTTGATATGCTGAACAAAGAAGGGCAGAGCGATAGTGTCCGTCAATATTTTCATAAAGCATTAGAACAGCTGGCGAAAATGCAATGGCTGGCAGGGCGAGAAGCAGACTACTATCAATGCTATGGCACACGTAGCTTCGACGAGAAAGCTATCATGGCCGATTTGCTGTATTTCAAATACTACTTTGCCGACCTTCAAAATATACAATACGACCGTGCGCTGCTGATGGACGAGATGGAACAGATGAGCAAAGAGCTGGGGCGCATACAGCCGCAGATGCTTATGTACCGCGACTTTCAGAGCCGCAATATAATGGTGCATGAAGGTGATGTGTATTTTATAGATTTTCAAGGGGCTATGCAGGGGCCACCACAGTATGATATAGCATCGCTACTATGGCAGGCAAAAGCGCAACTGCCTGATGCATGGAAAGAAGACCTGCTGAACGGCTATATGACCAGCCTGAACAACCTGCATATAACCCGTGTAGATGAGGTACACTTCCGCCGTGGATATTTGCAGTTTGTATTGCTACGCATATTGCAGGTGTTGGGTGCGTATGGCTTCAGGGGCTTATTACAGCACAAACCCCATTTTGTAAGCAGCATAGGCCCGGCACTGAAAAACTTGGAAAACTTTTTAGCTGTAAATCCGCACCTGCCTGCTTACCCTGAAATGCGTAAGCTGTTGGAACGCTTATCGTCTGCTGAAATGCAGAGCAGGTATGCACAACCGGAGCGTACAGAAACAGCTAAGTTACAAGTAACCATCAACAGCTTCTCTTACAAAAACGGCATACCAAAAGATAAAGGTGCACATGGCGGTGGTTATGTGTTCGACTGCAGAGGGCTACTGAACCCCGGCAGGTATGCAGCATACAAACACCTGACAGGTAAAGATGAACCCGTAAAGCAATTTTTGGAGCGTGAAACAAGGATGCCTGAATTTCTGGCACAGGTATATGGCCTTGTATCGCTGAATATAGAAGATTATCTGGCACGTGGTTTTGAAAACCTGAGTGTAGCATTTGGCTGCACAGGTGGGCAACACCGTTCTGTATATGCAGCAGAAGCATTGGCCAAATACCTGCAAAGTAAATATAACATACCTGTTACACTATCCCACCTCAATCAGGAGAAGTGGGTATTGCAACCGGAACAATAATTGAATAAAAAAGACCGAAATAAAATTTCGGTCTTTTCATTTTATAATATGCTATTTTATTTCGCTTCTTCGCCGCCTGCTTTGCGAGGGTTGCGTTCCAGCACTTCGTCCACCATCCCGTATTCTTTAGCTTCCTGTGCTGTCATCCAGTAGTCGCGGTCGCTGTCTTTCTCTACTTTATTGAATTTCTGTCCGCTATGATGGGCAATGATTTCGTACAGTTCTTTTTTCAGTTTGCCTATTTCGCGGGCAGTGATTTCAATATCGCTAGCTTGCCCTTCTGCACCACCAAGTGGTTGGTGTATCATAATACGGCTATGTTTCAACGCCGTGCGTTTGCCCTTTGTGCCTGCACACATCAGTACTGCAGCCATAGATGCGCCGATACCTGTACAGATGGTTGATACATCGGGGTTGATGATTTGCATAGTATCATAAATGCCGAGGCCTGCATATACACTACCGCCAGGGCTGTTGATGTACATCTGCACATCACGATTGCGGTCGGTACTTTCTAAAAACAGCAACTGGGCTGTAACGATATTGGCAACGTAGTCGTTGATACCTTCGCCCAGAAAAATGATACGGTCCATCATCAGGCGAGAGAACACATCCATAGATGCTACATTCAGCGGGCGTTCTTCTATGATGTATGGCGTAAGTGCCATCGGGTTTTTGTAGAGAGCCGATGTATAGTTGTGCAGTGTAGCACTGCTGATGCCATGGTGTTTGATGGCATATTTGTTAAACTCATTTGGATTCATAAATCGTATTTTTGATTGTCTGCAATTAATCTTTAGTTGGATAAAACAATTTTCAATCCACATTAAATATAGTGCCATTAAGGCATATTGCAGTATCAAAACTATCAATTCATATATTCGTATAGGGCAAAAAGTCATTTTTGCATAAAACAAAAAACTACTATATGGCAAAACTTACACAGGAAGAATTGCAAGTGGTATTTGAAGCGGTGAAAAAAGAAGTACTGCCTTTTGCAAAAGGAACTTTTAAAGCACGGGTAGATGTGCCGGGCAACTATGAGTTGTGGAGTGAAAAACCTGCTGAGGCTTTCGGAAGAAAATATCCGGCTATGTTTTTTGCTTCTGTAGTAATAAAAACAGCGTATGTAGGTTTTTATTTTATGCCGGTATATACCAATGAAGACATCAAATCTGTATTTCATGAAGACCTGCTGAAATGCTTGAAAGGAAAATCCTGTTTTCATATTAAGACTGCTGATAAAGCAATGATGAAACATATTAAAGATGCACTGAAAGCAGGTCATGCAGTTTACAAACAAAACGGATGGGTATAATGCAACTGACACTGGAACTGAACATACCACAACTGCCAAAGCCCATACAATACCCTGCCAAGCTATTGCTGATAGGCTCTTGCTTTACAGAAAATATGAGCGATAGATTGGTGCAGCATAAGTTTGACATACTGAGCAACCCGCATGGCATATTGTTCAACCCGTTGAGTGTGGCGTATAGCATAGAGAGCTATATTAATAACAAAGAATATACAAAAGATGATTTATTTTACCTCAACGAACTGTGGAATAGTTGGGATCATCACACCCGCTTTTCGCATACGGATGCAGAGAAGGCTTTGCAACTCATCAACCAATCGCAAGGAGAAGCGGCGAGCTTTATACGAGAGGCAGATTATGTTATCATCACGCTGGGCTCAGCATTTCAGTATTACCTTACAGAAAATCATCAACCCGTAGCCAACAACCACCGTGCACCTGCACAATGGTTTGAAAAGCGGTTGTTGGATATTAATACTATCACATCGGCACTGAGCCATGCAATAGATAAGCTATTGCAGGTAAACTCCACTGCTACGATCATCTTTACTATCAGCCCGGTACGCCATATACGCGATGGCGTGGTGGACAACAACCGCAGTAAAGCAAGACTTATAGAAGCGGTACATGAGTTATGTAACAAGTATGCACAGTCTTATTACTTCCCTGCCTACGAATTGATTATTGATATACTCCGCGACTATCGTTATTACGATATAGATTTCGTTCATCCCAACTATCTGGCAACTTCGTTTGTATGGGAGCAGTTTGTAAAAGCTTGTGTACATCCCGATGCACAAGTGCTGATGAAAGACCTGCTGGAGATAAGCACAGCCCGTGCTCACCGTACCCGCTTCCCCGATACGGATGCACACCGAAAGTTTAAAGCCAGTTATGCAGAGAAGATAACAACCTTGCAAAAAAAATTCCCCTTCCTGAAGCTGGAAGAGGAATTGAAATATTTTAATAGTTGATAATCTCTAGTTTTCTTGCAGTTCGTATGCAGGTTTCTTTTCAGGTGTAGTTGCAACTGTGCCGCCAGTCATTTTACACTGTCCGTTGAATACCGCATTTGGTTCTATCTGTAGTTTGGCGGTTTGTATATTGCCGTTGATAGTAGATTTTGATTTGAGGCAGAGGGTGTCTTTGGCATTCACATTGCCATTTACAGTACCAAACACATCGGCATTGGCGGCATGTAAATCGCCCTGTACAATACCTGATTCTCCCAACACCACCCTTGCTTTGCAATATACGTGGCCTATAATATTGCCATCAATACGCATATCCGCATCCGACTCTATATCTCCATTGACGGTTGTACCCTGTGCTATCATGGTTACTACTCCACCGGGATAATCGTGTTGCCCGCTCTGTTTGTTTTTTGTGAACATATTACAGTTATTTAATAATGAGTAATGTGTTTATCAATAGGTGGCAAGATAGATAGTAATGTCTCTAAGGCAGTGGGCTCTGTCTTAAATTCCTGTTATAAATAGCTGTGAAAAATAGGGCAGGGACGTAAATATATGTGTTTATAATCAATTATGCCAGTCCTATGTGCAAGTATTTACTACCTTTGCGCCACATTTTTCCCATTCATGGATCGTAATTCAGTCATTGGTTTTGGCTTATTGGTGTTGTTATTAATTGGATATGTCAGCTACAACAACTATTCGCAAAACCAGTATGCGCAACAACAAAGAGCCGACTCAATAGCTAAGGCTAAGCTAAACCCACCTAAGAATATAGACAGCCTGAAAGCGGCCGTAAAAGCGGCTAATGCTGTAGCTCCTGTCGATAGCGTGGTTAACGACTCGCTCAGAGCAGCTTTGCCAGCTGCCTACAACGGACAGGCAAGCAACATAACGCTGGAAAATAAGGATATAGCCCTGACGCTGAGTACTAAAGGTGCACACCCTGTTGCTGCCTTGCTGAAGGCTTATAAAACGCACGACCAAAAACCACTGTACTTTTTCAATGGTAACAACAACCAGTTGAGTGCTGCCCTACCCGACGGTAAAACTGCTACTGCCGACTTGTTTTATACCGCTACACAAGGTACTGCCCCCAATGGCGATAAAACAGTGGATTTTGTTGCTGACCTTGGCGATGGAAAGACAGTACAGATAACTTATTCATTGCCGGCAGAAGGTTATATGATGAGTTATAAAATGACACTGAAAGGTATGCCAACCGCCAATTTGCCACTCACATGGCAAACCGCAGCGTTGCATACTGAAAATGACCTGACTACAGAACGTACCAATGCACAGGTGTACTACCGCTTTACCGATAAAGAGCATGATTATTTCAGCTTCATCAATACCGAAAAAGAAACACTTGATAAGCCTGTACACTGGGTAGGTTTCCGTTCTCAATACTTCAGCACCGCACTGATAAATACTGACAAAGAGGCTTTCAAAAAAGCAACGGTGGGTGGTAACACCAAGCTGGATGATAAAAATACTGTTGCCATCAGCAAAAACACGTTTGACATTGCTATGAATAATAGCAACGAGCAAACCGTAAATCTGAACTGGTACATAGGGCCTAATAAATACAGCATACTCCGTTCTTATAAAATAGAGTTGGAAGATATGGTGCCGCTGGGCTATGGCGTAATGGCTTTTGTAAAATATGTAAACAAATGGCTCATCATACCCATCTTCAACGTTTTGAGTGGCTTCATTGGTAACTATGGTATCATCATCATACTGATGACGCTTATCATCCGCTTGATACTCTCTTTCTTTACATACAAGAGCTACCTGAGTGCAGCCAAAATGCGTGTACTGAAACCGGAAATGGATGAGTTACGTGCAAAGTATGGCGACGACCAGCAGAAGTTTGGTATGGAGCAGATGAAGCTATACCGTAGTGCGGGTGTAAATCCGCTGGGTGGTTGCTTACCTACTTTGTTCCAATTACCCATACTATTTGCCATGTATTATTTCTTCCCAACCTCTATAGAGTTGAGGCAAGAGAAATTTTTATGGGCTAACGACCTTTCAACGTACGACAGTATTATCAGTTGGGGTGGCGATATACCTGTTATCAGTTCAATTTTCGGTAACCACATCAGCTTGTTTACAATACTGATGACGGCATCGAGCTTGTTCCTTGCATTATATAACCGCAATATGACGATGCAAGACCCTAACAACCCGATGCTGAAATGGATGCCATATATATTCCCGTTCCTTTTGTTTGGTGTGTTCAACAAAATGGCGGCAGCGTTGACGTTCTATTACTTCGCATCAAACATGATAAGTATCATCCAGCAGTTTATCATTCAGAAATACATTATCAACGAAAAAGCTATCCACGCGCAGATACAGGAAAATAAAAACAAACCTGCCACACAAAGCAAATGGCAGCAAAAGCTGGAAGAAATGCAGAAAGCGCAAATGGGAAAAGCCAAGCAACCCAAGAAAAAATAAATTAAATAATTTCCTGATTGTATAAGCATCTCACTGAGTGGGGTGCTTATTTTTATGTGCCTTTGTTTCCAATGGCTTATTTTTATAACTTAGAGTAAAAGATATAATTTATCAGTTACCTGTTTGTGCAGGTAGTTTTTAATAAAAATGCTTTCGTTTCAATAGGGGTAAATAAGTTTCTGCTGTTATCGTGCAGCGAAACGGAAATGAAAAACAAAGCCTTACATTCTTGTAAGGCTTTAATCATATACTGTGATTAGTATGATTTTAAATTGATTTGTTTTGGCTTATGGTTGGCGTAGTCTTTGACTGTGTCGAGTGAGTTTTTAAGGATTATATATTCCAATCAATCTCCATTTCTCATCTCGTCTATCAAGTCCCAAGAATCCTTTACTTGCACTCCAATAAAACCTTTCTGAATAATTGCTTCTTTCTTTATACTGTTTAGCATCGTTATTTGCTTCAAAAATCTTTACATCTCTATAGACTGTATTGCCAATTGTTAATACAGAATTTGGGATTTTATCATACTCAGCTAAACTGTATGATTCTATATTATAAAACCAAGAGCCTTTTAAAGTTATATCAAAGGAGATGTGAGTTTCTCCACTTTGAGTTGCCACTAATTCTACAAGTGTTTTTTCCTCTAAATGCCTATCATAGTTTGGGTCAGATTTAGTGCAATTAATGCGTATTCCATCACATTTGTTAGGGAAAAATGCCAGTGGGTCATTGCAGCCGTTAAAGCTGCTTGTCCCCGTTAAAAAAATAGTATCTATTCTGTTTTTATCAGATTGAAATACTAATACTTCATTGCCTTTGTATGGAATATATTTTATGTCGCTTTTATTTAAATAATAATGACTACTACAAGAAGCAATCGCAGTAAAAAGAAAATAGTAAATAAATATGTAACCTATGCTTCTCATTTTTTAAGGATGTGCCATAGCTGTATTATAGCTAATGTTTGAATATTTACAAGTGTAAATCAATTAGCGTCACGAATATATTACATATTTCCTTTAAGTCAATAATATTTAAACTTCCAAAAAAATTGAAGAACGAGGCTCAAGAAACACCCTATAGTTTCACCCTGATCAGGAATCCGAAAAACATCCGTAAAATCAATAGTTACACATTAAACCTGAAGTGCATTACATCGCCATCACTTACCACGTATTCTTTACCCTCAATGCGTAGCTTACCATTGTCGCGGCATGCAGACTCACTACCATATTGTACATAGTCATTATAGGCAATGGTTTCTGCTTTGATAAAGCCTTTCTCAAAATCGGTATGTATCACGCTGGCAGCCTGTGGTGCTTTCCAGCCACGGTGTATGGTCCATGCGCGTACTTCCTGCACGCCTGCCGTAAAGTAGGTAATGAGGTTCAGCAGTTCATATGCTGCACGTATCAACCTGTTCAGCCCCGGCTCTTTTAAACCGTACTCGCCAAGAAACATCTCTTTGTCTTCCGCATTTTCCATTTCAGATATTTGCGCTTCTATCGAGTTGTTCATCACTATCACCTGCGCACCCTCTTCTGTAGCAGCTTTTATTAAAGCTTCAGAGTATTTGTTGCCTGTGTGTATGGCAGCTTCATCTACATTGGCAACGTATAGCACAGGTTTTTGTGTCAGCAAAAACAGGTCTGCTACCGCTTCCAGATCTTCGCCCTCTAATTGCAGGCCACGTATGTTTTTACCCTGCATCAGGTATTGCTGGCATTGTACCAGCACATCGTACACACGCTTTGCCTTGGGGTCGTTCTTAGCTATTTTTTCATAGCGCTGCATTTTCTTCTCTATACTGTCCAGGTCTTTCAGTTGCAGCTCGGTATCAATAATTTCTTTGTCGCTGATGGGGTTTATCTCTCCTTCTTCACGCAAGATGTTCTCATCTTCAAAACAACGGATAACGTGGGCTATGGCATCTACCTCGCGTATGTTGGCAAGAAATTTATTGCCCAGCCCCTCTCCCTTGCTGGCACCTTTTACCAGGCCGGCAATGTCCACAAACTCTATGGTAGTAGGTACTACCCGTTGCGGTTGCACCAGTTCTGCCAGTTTTGCTAAACGTTCATCCGGCACATCTACCTGCCCTACGTTGGGTTCTATAGTACAGAAACGGTAGTTGGAAGCCTGTGCCTTGGCACTATTGCTCACTGCGTTGAATAATGTTGATTTACCTACGTTTGGCAACCCTACGATGCCCACTTGCAATGCCATATCGCGTTAAAAAATTTGCGCAAAGGTAGGGTTTTAGTCGTAAGTAGTGAGTATAATATAGTAAGAAGCAGAACAGATGAAGAGGGATATATTATTTTTTCTCTGCTACTATCAATGTTTTTTCCATAGCATCATATACCTGCTGTTTCAGTATCTGCAGGTCATTGAGTGTCATACCTGCAACGGGTATAGGTGGAAGGTAGATAACCCTGTTACGTCCAGGGCTCAGCATCCACCAGTGGCTGTAGTGCCAACGGTTGACCGTATCGGGAAAGAGCATGGGCAGAATCGGTGTTTGTGTATTGATGGCAAGGCGAAATGCACCGTCATAAAATTCTTTCAGTGGCTTATCGGTTTCGTTGAATGTACCCTCGGGGAAGATGGCGATATTACATTCACGCTTCAGCATCCTCCACATGAGCCGCAAGCTCTTGGCACGGCTGTGCGCACTGCTGCGGTCAACCAATATCGCAAGTTGTTTATACACAAAGCCGAAGATGGGTATGCGTGCCATTTCTTTCTTTGCCAACGTGCGGAAGTATTGTGGTACGGCAGCATATATCAATACTGTATCAATGTAAGATATATGATTAGCTACATACACAAACCTTGCATTAGGCGGCTTCGGGCCGCTTTTCGATACCGGCATACCTATACAAAACAGCCAACCGTTTGCCCAATAATGCACTATGTACCATATTATGCGCCTCGCCCAAGCTTTGTCAACAGAGCCTACTACAAGAAAAATGGGGAATGCTAACAGTAAGCAACATAAAAAGGTTGCAATTACATATATTATATAGAGAGGCCGCAGTAGTTTCAGCAGTATCATACAACTACATACCAGGGAACAACGGGCGCGCTATAGCCTCACGGAAAGGCCAAGGTATCGTAGCCATGATGATGATAAATGCTACGAGTGTGAACCAGAATACTTTTTTGTACTTGGCAGCATCAGGTATACTCTTCTTTACAGATGCATACCCTATGTGTACTAAGATGATGGCGATGAGCATACCTGCAAAATGCTCTACCGCCCAAAACCGGCTGAGGCTGTCTTTCATTACATTCCCCATACCCTGGTTTTGAATATTCTTCAATCCCCAAGCGCCTGTGAAGTAAAGCAGCAATCCCAACAATAGCTGAGTATCGCAAATAATCATCAGCAACATAGCAGGGCGTTTTTCTGCTTTGGTAAACGGTTTGTTACCACTCAATCCACCCATTGTTTTTACGATTGTCCACAATGCGAAGATGATAACGAACCAGCGCAAAAAATTGTGCAGATGTAAAAGCCCTTGTTGCATATCAGTCAGATTTGTAATGCAATCTACAAAGCAACCGTTTAACCCGCAAATAAAAAGAATGAATTACCACCCCATACGTACCCTTAGCTGGCGAACATGCTCCATATGGTGACGGCTGTGCCATGCATAGAGAGCTGCCATCTCCCACAACGGAAAGTTTCTTTTATTATCCGGGTGGTAGTAGGTACGCTCCCACTCTTCAGGTGTCAGTTTGTGCATCACTGCAATAATGCGCCTGTGCAGCGCGTGCAGCAGAGTTATGGAAATATTGACAGGCACTTCTTCCACATCATACAGTAATGCCCATTTATTCTCATCATACGGCATGATGGTGGGATTATCTGCAGTCAAGGCAAACTTCATACGGATGTACATATTAATGTGGCTATCGGCCAAGTGGTGCAACACCTGTTGTACTGTCCATCCATCGGGGCGGTAGGGAGTGTGCAGTTGCGCATGGTCAAGGTTTTCTATGCAGGTATCCAGCCAACTAGGCAGTGCTTCTAATACGCTTATCCACTCGTTTAGCTTATTCGTATCATAGCTATCGGGACGTTGATACTTGCCAATAGGGTATTTCAATGCTTCTATATTGTCTGTCATGCTATGTGGCTTTATTAACCAAATGTAGTATTAATTGAAAAATGACGTGCAAGGTTACCAGACAATAAACCTGTTTATATATATTAGAGAAAAATAAAGGGAACAGTGTCTCACGGAAAACTGCGAAAAGAAACAAATTGCCTTAATTGCGATGCACAGGTTGACGGGAGGTATTGCAAAAATTGCGGGCAGGAAAACATAGAACCCAAACAAACATTCTGGGGGCTGATAGCGCATTTCTTCAACGATGTTACCCACTTCGATAGCAAATTTTGGTCAACACTTAAACCACTCATCCTGAAGCCAGGCTTCCTCACAGAAGAATATATAATAGGTCGCAGGATGAAATATATAGACCCAGTACGGATGTACTTGTTTGTGTCTTTTGCTTTCTTTCTGATGTATCTGGCTGTCAGAAATGATGCGGATACACTAAAATATAGTAATGATCCTGAACTTGTACATGCAATAGACTCTATGATTGCCATTGATAAAGGGTCTAATGATTTTAATATGAAAGGTGCAGAAATTAATGGCAAAAACGTAATGCTATTTAATTTCGGTAATGACTATTCTAATGGCTTAAAACATTACGATTCACTTCAAAATGCTCTTCCTGATAGTTTGAAAAGTGATGGGCTTAGTAAATATCTGGAAAAAAGTATAATAGGTGTGGCAACTACATACTACCAGAATCCATACGATTTTATGGGAAATCTTATAGAAAAGTTTTACCGCTCATTTTCAAAGGTATTCTTCATATCACTTCCAATATTTTCTCTGCTACTTGCATTGTTGTACATACGAAGAAGAAAAGATTTTTTTTATGTATCTCATGCAATATTTACACTACACTGCTATATTGTAGCATGGTTTTTTCTATTAGTAATTGCAATATTCAAAGTACTTATTCCTGATTATCCAGCTATAGGTGCAATATTGACATTGTTACTTTATTTAGGGCTATCTGTTTATATACTATTTGCAATGCTCCGCTTTTATAAACAGAGTGTATTAAAAACATGCCTCAAGTGGTTGATACTTATTATAATAATGTCTGTCATTTTATTATTGATACAATTGGGTCTTTTAATCAATTCATTCTTTGCAATGGCAGGAGGTCATTAGTATAAATCAAGCATGTCGCATCAACACGAACGCTCAGAAAAAATATGCCTGAATTGCGGTGCGTCTTTATACGACCGTTATTGCCACAAATGCGGGCAGGAAAATGTTGAACCTAAGCAAACATTTTGGGGGTTAGTAACGCATTTTTTCAACGATGTTACTCACTTCGATAGTAAATTATGGGCAACAGTCAAAACTTTACTCTTTAAACCAGGTTTTCTCACGGAAGAATATATAAAAGGACGACGCGTACAGTATCTGGACCCTATACGTATGTACCTCTTTATTTCTTTCGCATTTTTTCTTGTTTTTCTAAGCTTGGAG
>CALESY010000053.1 GCA_937919945.1 uncultured Chitinophagaceae bacterium
CACAGTTTCATTTCTAGAAACACTCCGTAATACTGCTATTATTTATATATTAATTATGTGGTTATCTGCTTGTTATTAATCAGAAATTTTGTAGCAAAATGGTGAAATTTAATAGTGGTTCAATTAATTATGTACTATTTTTGCCCACTCAACTTTTTCGTAACAAAAGATAATTTCTATGCAGGAATTTGGTAAGAAAAACCCTTCAGCTAATCTTAGTAGCATAGGGCTGAATGTTGCCGTTGCTCACTGGAATCTCTCTCCTGAAGAGCTGACTCAAAAAACAATAGAACTGGGACAAGGCGAACTGAATGATACAGGCGCACTTTGTGTAAGCACAGGCAAATTTACCGGCCGCTCGCCCAAAGACAAATTCACAGTAAAAGACGCAATCACCGAGCACAGTGTAGATTGGGGTGATGTAAATATCCCTTTTGCACCCGATGCATTTGATAAGCTGTACGATAAAGTAACAGCCTATCTGGGTGGTAAAGAAGTATGGGTGCGTGATGCATATGCTTGCGCTGACCCAAAATATCGCCTGAACATACGCGTGATAAATGAAACGCCATGGGCAAACCTGTTTTGTAACGACCTTTTCCTGCGACCTACAGCACAGGAAATAGAAACACAGACGCCTGACTGGCACATTATACAGGCTCCTAGTTTTCAGGCAGACCCTGCAGTTGACGGTACTCGTCAGGCAAACTTTACGATTGTAAACTTTACCCGCAAAGTTATCCTGATTGGCGGCTCTGCTTACACAGGAGAAATGAAAAAAGGCATCTTCGGCGTACTCAACTTTGTACTGCCGCACGATCATAAAGTATTAAGCATGCACTGCTCTGCCAATGAAGGGAAAAACGGAGATGTTGCATTGTTCTTTGGTTTGAGCGGTACAGGTAAAACCACACTATCTGCAGACCCTAATCGTGCATTGATTGGTGACGATGAGCACGGCTGGGCAAATGGTTCTGTATTCAACTTTGAAGGTGGTTGCTATGCTAAATGTATAGACTTGAGTGCCGAGAAAGAACCTCAAATTTTCAACGCTATCAAGCCAAATGCATTGCTGGAAAACATCAAGTTCCATGCAGGCACTAAAACGGTTGACTATGCAGATGGAAGCATCACGGAAAATACACGTGCCGCTTACCCCATCTACCACATAGAGAATGCTAAAGAACCATCTTACGGTGGCGATCCTAAAAATATATTCTTCCTTACTTGCGATGCGTTTGGCATCCTGCCCCCTATCAGCAAGCTCACTAAGGGGCAGGCTATGTATCACTTCATCAGTGGTTATACGGCAAAAGTTGCCGGTACTGAGGTAGGTGTAACAGAACCACAAACTACGTTCTCTGCCTGCTTTGGCCGTGTGTTCCTGCCATTACACCCTACTAAATATGCTGAGTTGTTGGGGAAAAAGCTGGAAGAGCATAGCGATGTAAACGTGTGGCTCATCAACACTGGTTGGAGCGGTGGTGCATATGGTACAGGTAGCCGTATGAGCCTGAAGTATACACGTGCTATGATTACAGCGGCTATGAATGGCGAACTGAACAACGTTGAGTACAAAGCCCACCCGACATTTGGTGTATTAGTTCCGCAAAGTGTACCGAATGTACCTGCTGAAATACTGAACCCACGCGATACTTGGGCAGACAAAGAAGCATACGATAAGAAAGCTAACGAACTGGCACAACTGTTCGTGAAGAACTTTGACAAATACGCTTCTCAAGCCAACGAAGAAATATTGGCTGCTGCACCCAAAGTAATGCAGAATGCGTAGTTAATCCAAAAGTTAAAACTTAAAAGCCACAATGGCTCGAAAATACAAACCCCGACCATAAGGTCGGGGTTTATTTTTGCTAACTTTAGGTAAACTCAATAACCTATGAGATTGACGTTAATAACACTCTTGCTTGTTGTTTCAATCTTATCCTGCAAAAAGGACAACAACAATAGCGTAAACAATACAAAACTAACCGGCACTTTTACAGCCACGTACACATTATTTGATAGTGTATACAGATGGTACTCAAACTCCACAGGTGATTCTCTGATAATTACACACTACCCGCTAAAGAGACAATTAACTGTATCATTCGACACTGCAGCAAACTATATTTTAGCCGGGAAAGACACATTCAGCTATAATGATAAGTATCCTGCATATACAGGGTATTACAAGTATTTTTTCAACCCCAACAATTGTGATAAAATAATTCTCACTAATGACTCTGTTTTTATCACCTATTCTCGGTATATGGGTGGTCATATATATGAAAGCCGAATACTAACAGGCAACAGAAAATAATTATTTAGTTGCAATAAGCTCTCCGATTAACAGACTATCGCCCACTACCCATACTTTATCTCCTGCTTCAAATACAGTTGCAGATTCCGGGTTCAGGATGCGTGTGCCATCGCGCTCTATCCCTACTACCAGTCCGTTGGTTTTTTCGCGTATGCCACTATCTCTTATGGTTTGCCCTGTCAACGGAGATTTTTCGTCCAAGGTCAGTTTTTTCAACACTACCTCTCTGGTATCCTGTGCAGCAAGGCTTAGACCGTTTTCAGGCTCTATATATTTCTTAAAAGATTCTACCTGCTCATCTGTACCTATCACAAATAACTTGTCGCCCGGGTACAGTCTTTCATACCTGCCCGGTGCAGGTATGGTATGCAATTCACCACGTTTTATCATAGCTATGTTTACGCCAAATTGCTCCCGTATCTGCATTTCTTCAAGTGTTTTGCCTGTACACAACGCCCCTGCCGGGAAGGTAATACGCGCAATATGTGCGTCCCATGGAGCCAGCTCTCGCAAACTTGCTTTAGCTTCCTGCATCTCACGGTGATAAAAATTGAACATAAATCTGCTCTCTAACCTGATGTAGAATTTATGTATACGCTTAGAGAATATCGCTGCAATCGTTACTAATATTATGGTACCGATAATAGCAATCAATACAGGAAAAAAACTAAGCATCAGCAGGCTAATGAATATCATGGAAATACCTGCCCGTACTAATCGCAGAAACAGCAATGGAGCCCTGTACCGTCTGTTGCTCCACAACATGGCAGTAGATTGGGGTGCTACTTTGCGCAGCACCAATGCCCATAAAAACGGAGATATGGCAAGCAGACACAAGGCAGCCGTTATTACTTCGCCTCCTATACCATCTGCAATATGCTCGTTCACCCATACCCATGTATAGCGGGTAAAGAGGAAGATGATACCTGTTATCACCAATGAAAATAAGATGATGATTGTAACGGTAGATTGCAACACTTTACGCCAGTCGCCTGCTGTGGTAATAGATTGTGTACCACTGCTATACCTGTCTAAGGCTTTTTTCCATTTAAGTGGTAATTTTTTTTCTGTAAACTCGTAGGCAGGCCCTGCCAGTTTTATCAGGTAGGGGGTAGAAAAAGTAGTAATCGCAGACACTGCCACAGCTATAGGATAAAGAAAACTACTTGTTACATTCAGCGTAACACCGAGCGTAGCTATGATAAATGAAAATTCGCCTATCTGCCCCATACTCATACCGGCGTGTATGGCTCGCTTCAGTGGCTGCCCGGCTATTAGTGCGCCGATGGTTACGTGCAGTACTTTACCCGTTATCAGTGTACCTGTTATTATTAATATAGGTAGTGCGTAATCTATTAATACAGTAGGGTTTATCAGCATACCTACCGATACAAAAAACACGGCACCAAACAAGTCTTTAACAGGCTGCACAATGTGTTCTATTCTTTCGGCTTGCGTGGTTTCTGCCAATATAGAGCCCATTACAAAAGCCCCCAACGCGGGCGAAAAACCGGCTTTGGCAGATAACATAACCATACCAAGACACATGCCTACAGCCAATACTAACAGTGTTTCATTACTCAGGTGTTTTTGGGTACGGCTTAGGAAGGATGGGATGAAAAAGATACCCGCTATAAACCATAGTATGAGAAAAAAAGCCAGTGTAAGGATGGAAGTAAGCATCTGCGCGCCGGCAAACTCCCTGCTTACAGCAATCGTAGATAACAATACCATCAATACTACCGCTACAAGGTCCTCTATTATCAGCACTCCGAAAACAAGCTGTGCGAACTTTCTTCCTTTTAGCCCCATTTCGTCAAACGAACGCAGTATGATAGTGGTAGAAGCGATACTCATAATGCCCCCAAGAAAAATACAATCCATAGTAGGCCAACCTAGCAACTTGCCCAATACAAAACCAATACCCAGCATAGCGGCTATCTCTATCAATGCTGTGATAGACGATGTGCCACCTACGTTCATCAACTTCTTGAAGCTGAACTCCAGCCCCAGTGTGAATAGCAAAAATATTACACCTATCTCTGCCCATACTTTTACATTTCCGATGTCAGACACAGTTGGGAAAAGCGTAAAGTTTGGGCTAACCAATAAACCCGCAAGTATATAGCCAAGTACTACAGGCTGCTTCAGCCGTTTGAAGAGCAAAGTAGTAATGCCTGCTACCATCAGTATCAGTCCAAGGTCGTGTATCAGTTGTGGTAAATGGTTCATGCTTTGTTATAAAAATAAGACATTATAACCAACGGCTACAAATATGCCTTCACATAAACATCCTGATTTTGGCGTACCTTAGTACAAAATGAACAGAAGAATGCGTATTATTTATTTGTTAATCACCTTTATCCTATTATACCATCATACAGCACAGGCTCAATGCACAGGCACTACTATATCCGTTTTCGATATTACTACAGATAGCGCTACTATATCGTGGCCTGCACCGGGAGCTGTGGCAGGTTACGAATATGCTGTTTTGCCTGCCACTGCAGCGCAACCAACCAGCGGCACAACTATCATCAACCTGAATGTACGGGTTGGTGGATTACTGCCGGGGCAAGGCTACAAAGCATGGCACCGAACCAATTGCGGTGGCGGACAATATAGTAGTTGGACGAGCATCAGCTTTTCAACTGTCGCCTGTGGCATACCTGCTACCATAAATGTAACGGGTGTAAGAGGCGATAGTGCCGATATTTCATGGACACAAATTAACCCTGGTGCTAATTACCAGTATGTAGTAGATACACTAAGCACCACCCCGCCTGCAGGCACAGCCATCAACGCAAACAATACACGTATTAAAAACCTGAAAGCAGGTAAAACATACTATGTATTTGTGCGTACCGATTGTGGCAGCGGTGTATTTTCTGCATGGGCTTCTACTTCATTTTTTACAAACTGGACTACAGAGATACATACAACAACTACTAACAATGACATAAAAGTGTACCCAAATCCTGCTACAAATTATATATACATACAAAATCCATCAACACAACCATCTCACATTACCATACGAGATACAAGAGGGCAGACTGTTCAATCTGCAACAATAAGCAGAAATCAGGGCACTATTGACATACACAAACTACCTGCAGGGTTTTACATACTTTCAGTAGCAAATAATAATAGCATCAAACACTTCAATATCGTAAAACATTAACCAACGCTTAACGGGCAATTTCAGGTATTTGTTATCTTTGTAGCACAGTTGGTAAGAGGGAATATAAAACACAAAAAATGAAAAAATTATTACCACTGTTAGGTTTTGTAACCGTGTTCTCAATTATCGCCTGCAATAAAGGCCAGGTTAATACTTTCCCGGACGGCTCATCTTATGGTAGCAACTCGGGGCTTACTTACCAACAGATAAATGGCACATATAGAATGTACGATAGCATTCATTTTATAGGCAATGTAGGCTATCAGCCAATTGACCCCAAGTTTCGTTATAAAATTGACCGCACTGAAACATTTAACATCAATGTAGAAAACGGTGTAGGCGTTTTTAATTACCAGAACTACAAATACATTGAGTCGAAAAATGTGATGAACGAATACATGACCAAACACCCAGACTTTACATATACCAAAATCTGGTTTAACAGAGACAGCATATACGTAAACTACTTTAATGTAAACTATCGCAACGATAGCGCATTGAATATTACAGTAAAGGGCTACAAACTATAAATTCTGATAAGATCTAATAACAAAGGCTGCAAATTGCAGCCTTTGTTATTTATCATCCTTATATCGCCATATCAGCATACAGGCATAAGTTCTGTAAGGGCTCCATTTATCAGCTATCTTCAGCATTTTTTCTTTCATAGCTTTCTTATCAGTTGAGTCAATTTTATACAACTTGCACATTCCTTGTTGTATGCCCAGATCATCTACAGCAAAAACGTCTTCTCTACCCAACGCAAACATCAGCAACATTTCTACCGTCCACTTACCTACCCCTTTTATTGGCAGCAAAAAGTGCATCACCTCTTCATTACTCATTTTGTATAGCTTCTTATCTTCCATATTATGCTCCAGTGCATATCGCGCCACGTTTTGTACATAGCTCACCTTCGCGTTCGATAGACCTATGCCTCTCAGTTTTTCAAACGGGGTATCTGCTATTTGTTGTGGAGTTGGTTCCTTATCTCCATACAATCCCAAAAAGCGTTTATAAATTATATCTGCTACTTTGGTACTCAGTTGCTGGCTCATGATAGATGCGCATAGATAAAGGCATATGTTTTTACGTTTCCTTAGTTGCAGGTTAGGGTATATTGTCAATAGCTTGCGCAATTTCGCATCTTTAACAAGGTACCAGGAATAGTCATAATCAGGCATTTGCTTATTCATTATTTTATATAATTAAATAAAAGTTGTAATTTTGCTATATATAAAGGTATTTGAAATACACCTTTACATTCTGAAAGTTGTCTATTGTTTCCGAGGTGACGATTCTATTTTACCTTATCAAAATGCAACAAAATGCAACAAATTAAATTGACAATAATATTACAGCCTGCTATTCCAATACAGGCAAATTAACATAATAACTAATTAACCAATAACCTATCTTTGCACGCAATCAAATTATAATACGTTTATTCAGATGAAGAATACACCATTTACGCAAAAACATATAGAGCTCGGAGCAAAAATGGCTGAGTTTGCTGGGTACAATATGCCTATTTCTTACAGTGGCATCAACGAAGAACATCAGACGGTACGTACTAATGCCGGTGTGTTTGACGTAAGCCACATGGGCGAGTTTATACTAAAAGGTCCTGATGCACTCGATTTGATACAACGTGTTACCAGCAACGATGCATCAAAACTTACTGACGGCAAAGCTCAATACTCTTGCCTGCCAAACAATGAGGGTGGTATCGTTGATGACTTATTAGTGTACTGTGTAGAAACAAACAACGTATACATGCTTGTAGTGAACGCATCCAACATAGAAAAAGACTGGAATTGGATAAGCAAGCACAATACAAAAGGTGTAGAGATGCACAACATATCTGACAAAACAGGCTTGCTGGCTGTGCAAGGCCCCAAGGCAGTGCAGTATATGCAAACGCTGACTGATATGGATATAACAAATCTTAAATACTACACCTTTACAAAAGGCATATTTGCAGGTATCGAAAATGTATTGGTTAGTGCTACCGGCTATACAGGAGCAGGTGGCGTAGAAATATATTTCGAAGACAAAGGCAATAATGCTGAAGTAATCTGGAATAAAATATTTGAAGCTGGTGCTGCAGGTGGCATGAAGCCAATAGGCCTAGCAGCCCGCGATACTCTTCGCCTTGAGATGGGTTTCTGTTTGTACGGCAATGACATTGACGATACCACTTCGCCATTGGAAGCAGGGCTGGGATGGATTACTAAATTCACTAAAGACTTTACTGCCCGCCCCATACTCGAAGCACAAAAAGCAGAAGGGCTTAAACGCAAACTAGTAGGCATAGAAATGATAGATAAAGGCATACCCCGCCACCACTACAAAGTGCAAGATACCAATGGCAACGAAATAGGCTATGTAACATCAGGCACACAAGCCCCCAGCCTTGGCAAAGCAATAGGCATGGCATATGTAACCAAAGAAAATGCTGCTGAAGGCACAGAAGTATTTGTTGCAGTACGCGACAAAGCGCTAAAAGCAAAAGTTGTGAAAATACCATTTGCATAAAAGTAAGAGCCGCATTTAGCGGCTCTTACTTTTTATATTTATCCAATAAACCATGTTGTCAAAAATATCCTATATAATCTGCACAACTATATTACTATATGCCTGCTTCGGGTTTTACCCGAAATGGCATAATAAGGCAACTGAAGCTACAATAGGTTGGGATGTTAGCGGTTATTATTGGTATTTACCATCTATATTTATTTATAAAGATCTTAAACATCAATCATTTGCTGATAGCATATTGAAAAAATATGAGCCTACACCTATACTACAGCAGTTTAGCAGAAATGAAAGTGGCAATTGCGTAATGACATATTCCTCCGGAATGGCATTTATGTACCTATCACTTTTCACCTTGGCACATATTGCTGCACCAACATTAGGCTACCCTGCAGATGGCTTTTCATTACCGTACCAGTTTGCATTGCAAGTAGGCAGTCTGCTTATTGGGCTTTGGGGATTGTGGTATTTCAAAAGATTTCTTCTGATGTACTATGAGGATAAGGTGGTTGCAATACTGCTACTCCTGCTTGTAGCAGGCACCAATTACCTTAACTATACAGCAATAGATGGTGCCATGACACACAATTGGCTGTTTACTATTTACGTATTGTTATTGCTTGGCACACAAAAGTTTTACAACAACCCCTCTTATAAGCATGCTGCCATAATTGGTATTTTATTCGGACTTGCCATACTAATACGTCCATCTGAAATGGTAGCCTTTATTATACCCTTACTCTGGGGACTACAAAGTTTATCAGCGCAACACCTGAAACAACATTTCACGTTCCTGCAGCAACATAAGCTTAAAATTATGTTTGCGGTATTGTTCACATTGCTTATTGGTTCAATACAACTCATATATTGGAAATATGCTACCGGACAATGGCTATACTATAGCTATAGGGGAGAAGGACAATACTTCAATTGGCTGAAGCCGGATGTAATTAATTACATGTTCAGTTTCAGGAGTGGGTGGTTAATATACACGCCATTGTTGCTGCTTGCATTTATTGGTATAATACCCTTTATTAAAAGAAAGCATAACACTATTTCAATTCTGTTATTTTGCATTCTTTCATTGTATGTTGTTACTGCATGGAATGTCTGGGACTATGGGGGCTATGGAGGTCGAGCCATGATTCAAAGTTATCCGGTACTATTTATACCCATTGGAGCATTAATACAGCAAATGTTTGACAAGCGAATACTGCTGTGGGGCTTACTTCCTTTCATTTTACTGTTTATTTATATTAATATATGGTTCACCATACAAGCACATAGTGGAACAGGTGTACTTGTAGTTAACAGCATGACAAGGGCTTACTATATGAAAGTAATTGGCAGGTGGTATCCAGAAAACTTAACAGAGCTTCAAAAGCTAATGGATACAGACGAGCTATTTGAAAGTTATCCAAAGGGTATGAAACTGATTCATACATACAACTATGAAACAGACAGTAACATACTTATGCCAGATGAGGCAATTGAAGGTGAACGTTCGGCTTATGTTCAGGCAGGTGTAGAAAATAGCACAAAAGCCATTTTTAGTATTCCACACAGAACCAAATGGTTGAGGGTACAGGTAGATGCCAAATGCTATTTGAAAGAATGGGAAGTATGGCGTATGCCGCAGTTGTGTGTACGTTTCAATACGAAAGACGGTAAAGAAATAAAGACAAGAATGCTGCGACTCCACCGTTGGTTGACGAAAGACTATCAAACCAAGCAAATTTTCATTGATGTTATAGTACCCGAAGAGCCGTTTGACTATGTAGAAGTTTATCTATGGAACCCGGGGTCTGATAAATTATTGATGATTGACAATCTGCAAGTATGGTCATTTAATGAATAAGTGCGGGGGTTTCTAAAAGCCATAAGTTTTTCATTTCTTTGCACCAAATTAGCCCCTTTACAACTTTTTCAAATAACAGCTATATATGCTTCCTAAATACAGCAGAGTACTACTGAAACTTTCGGGTGAATCATTAATGGGCGACCGTAGCTTCGGTCTTGACCCTAAAATGCTGGAACAGTATGCTACAGACATCAAAGCTATAACTGACCTAGGAGTACAAGTAGCTGTAGTAATAGGTGGCGGCAATATATACCGTGGCATGAATGAGGCTGAAACAGGTATAGAACGTGCACAAGGCGACTATATGGGTATGCTGGCAACCGTTATTAACGGTATGGCACTGCAAGCATCGCTGGAAAAAATTGGGGTGAAGACACGCCTGCAGAGCGCTATTAAAATGGAGCAGGTAGCAGAGCCCTACATTCGCCGTCGCGCTATGCGCCATTTGGAGAAAGGTCGTGTAGTGATTTTCGGTGCCGGTACAGGAAATCCTTATTTTACTACAGATACAGCAGGCTCGCTGCGTGCTGTTGAAATAAATGCAGATGTGATACTGAAAGGGACACGTGTAGATGGCATCTACAATGCTGATCCTGAAAAAGACCCCAATGCCGTACGGTATGAGAAGCTGACATTTAGCGAAGTCATTAGCCAGAACCTGAAAGTGATGGATATGACCGCCTTTACACTTTGTCAGGAAAATAAGTTGCCTATCATTGTGTTTGATATGAACACACCAGGCAACCTGCAAAAAGTAGTAGAAGGCAAGGCTATCGGTACTTTAGTTAGTTAATCAACGTACACGCTTGCGCTTGTTGCGCTCATAATCTTCAAATATAAACTGCCCCAAGCCATCGAGTGATGAGTAGAAGGCTTTACCATTATTTACTTCCGTAAACTCTCGCACGAACGATTGCAGGTACGGGTCGTTAGCAATCATAAATGTAATGACTGGTATCTTCAGCCTGCGTAGCTGCCCTGCAAGGTTCAGTGTACGGTTCAATATTTTAGTATCTATGCCAAAGCTGTTTTTATAATACTTATTACCGACTTTCAGACAAGTAGGTTTGCCGTCGGTTATCATGAATATCTGCTTATTGGGGTTCTTGCGCCTGCGTAATATATCCATAGACAGCTCCAACCCCGCTACCGTATTGGTATGATAAGGCCCTACTTGCAGGTAGGGTAGTTCTTTCATTTCTATCTGCCACGCATCATTACCAAATACTACAATATCCAGTGTGTCTTTAGGGTAGCGTGTAGTAATCAATTCGCTTAATGCCATTGCTACACGCTTGGCAGGTGTTATACGGTCTTCGCCATAGAGTATCATGGAATGCGATATGTCAATCATCAGCACAGTAGAAGTCTGTGTCTTGAAATCCATTTCATGTATTTCAAGGTCATCCTGTTGCATTTTGAAGCTATCTACTCCATGGTTTACAAATGAATTCCTCAGGCTGCCTGTATAGTCTATCGCTTCCAGTGCATCGCCAAATTCGTAAGGGCGTGTTTCGGGATTCATCTCATCGCCCTGACCACTACGAAAAGTGCGGTGGTTGCCCTGTTTAGTCTTTTTCAGCTTGCCGAATATTTCATCGAGCGAGCGCTTTCGGATGGTTTGTTCAGACTTGGCAGTAATGCGATATGCTCCATCATGTTCATTCTCTTGCAGGTAACCCTGCTGTTTCAGGTCTTCAATAAAATCGCCTATACTGTAGTCATTATTAGTAAGCGTATGCTTTCGGTCAAGTTGTGTCAACCAGTCCAATGCTTCTGCAGCATCGCCACTAGTATATTGCAACAACTCCATAAACAAGTCAAACAGCTTCTCAAACGGCGATTTGCCTTCTTCCTCTCTATATTTTGTAAATACGATGCCTTTCATCAGAATATGAAGTTAACCCCTTTCAGTTATCTGATGTTTATTGCATTTATTGATGTTCGTATCAATTTACCCTTTTCGAACAATAGCAGTTTGCAAATGTTGTTAGGACATGTCTGTATATAAGCTGGAAAGGAAACAACTGATTAAGTGCGATATGGATAGGCTGTGGGATTTTTTTGCAGATGCGAAGAACCTGACGGCTATTACGCCATCATATATGAATTTCGTCATAACATCTGATATGCCGAAAGACGGGGTGTATGCCGGGCAGATTATTACCTACAAAGTATCTCCCCTACTGGGTATACCTATGTTTTGGATGACAGAAATAACCCACGTAGAAAAAAATAAGCTATTTGTTGATGAACAACGGGTTGGGCCCTATAAAATGTGGCATCATCAGCACCTTTTTGAGCAGACTGCCGATGGTATTATGATGACTGATATAGTGCATTACCGTCTGCCGTTGTGGATCTTGGGAGATATTGCCCATGGCCTATTCGTTAAGCGGCAATTACGAGATATATTTGACTATCGGTATCAACAGATAGAAAAGCTGTTCAATCATTAAGTTTTTTTGAACTTTATTTAATTGTTATTGTTTTATATAAAACTGTGATACTGTGGATACTGCAGAAATGAATAAGTTCAGCATTCGGGATATTGAAAATCTAACAGGTATCAAAGCGCACACCATACGCATCTGGGAGCAACGCTACGGCATATTGCAGCCCAAACGCACTGCTACCAATATTCGTTACTACGACGCGCTGGACCTGAAATTGGCATTGCGCATATCGTTGCTCAACAATTACGGCTACAAAATATCGCGCATACATGAGATGAGTGAAGACGATATGAACGCCCTCATTCAGAAAATCAACGACAAAGACTTCAAACTGCAAGTGCTGGTAAACGAGCTGCTCGAAACTACACTTGCGATGGATATTGACAGGTTCGAACGATTGGTAAACGAATACATGCGCAAGTATGGCATTGAACAAACCATCGAGCAATTAATATTCAATTTTCTGGAAAAAGTAGGCATTATGTGGATGACGGATAGGATTTTTCCTGCACAAGAACACATGATGAGCAATGTAGTGTACCGTAAGCTGGCATTAGCTATAGAAAACCTGCCGCCGAAAGAAGCAGACGCCAGCCCATCAGTACTACTCTTTCTGCCGGAGGGAGAAATACATGATATAGGGTTGATGTATGTAAACTACCTGCTGCGCAAATACGAGAAAAACCCGATATACTTAGGTGCAAATTCGCCCATTAAAGAAGTAAAATTGGTTGTAGAAGCTAAACAACCAGACTACCTGTATGTGCATCTGACGTCTGTCACTTCGGAATTTGACGTAAATAAATACCTGCAAAAGCTGCATAATGCTTTCCCAAATGCTAAAATTCTTGTTTCAGGTAGTTTGTTGAGGAGTACCAAGCACATACCTATACAAAATATAAAGCTATTATTTACATTGCAGGATGTACGAGATACACTTATTACACTCAAATGACAATTATAATACATTAAAAAACAGGCAATAACGATGTTATTGCCTGTTTTGCTTTATAAACTCCTGTCTATCAATGCTTTAGTTTTGTTTAAAGAAACACCATAAAAGAATAAACAAAATCTATTTCTCCAGAAGCTACTTGTGTTTAACTTCGTAGCATCAAAAGTTAAACATTATGACAACAGCAGATTTCAACATGATGGTGGTACAGCACAGTGATTTCTTAAAACCGTATGCTGTTTCGCTAACTCACGACCACGAAGATGCAAAAGACTTGTTTCAGGAAACAATGATGCGCGCTTTGCAAAACAGGGAAAAGTACCAATTCGGCACTAACCTGAAAGCTTGGTTATATACCATCATGCGCAACATCTTTATCAACAATTACAGGCGCAATAAAAAGTTTACAAAAGTATCTGGTGAAACACCGTCTGAAATTGTGATGTATAATGCAGACAAAACAGCCTACAACCAAGGTTGGAATAATACCCGCCTCGGAGAAGTGAAGAAAGCAGTAGATGAGTTGCCTCAGGTATTTCGTCTATCATTTGAGTTGCATTACACCGGATATAAATATCAGGAAATTGCAGACTTGCTGAATGAGCCATTAGGCACTATCAAGAGCCGCATACACTTTGCACGCAAGATGTTAATGTCAAAATTGGACAGGTAATAATCCTTATATTTATTGTTCCCCTAAATTGGAAAAAGTAATAGTAATAGGAAGTGGTTTTGCGGGATTATCAGCCGCATGTTTTCTGGCCAAAAATGGTGCAGACGTTACGGTCATAGAAAAAAATGAACAGGTAGGGGGTAGAGCAAGGGTTTTTCGCAAAGATGGTTTTGTGTTCGACATGGGACCAAGTTGGTACTGGATGCCAGATATATTCGAACGCTTTTTCAATCAATTTGGTAAGTCTGCTAATGATTACTATGACTTAAAAAGATTAGATCCGTCATATAGAGTTTTCTGGGAAGACGAGGTAGTGGATATACCAGCAGATTTCGGTGCATTGCAGGCTTTGTTTGATAGCAAAGAAGCCGGTGCCGGCAAAAAACTGGAAGCCTTTCTGAAAGAAGCGGCTTATAAATATGATGCCGGCATTAACAAGTTTGTACACAAGCCGGGATTGTCTGTTTTCGAGTTTATGAGTTGGGATGTGCTGAGTTCTTTGTTTAAGATTGATATGTTTACATCTATGCACAGCCATGTGCGTGGGTATTTTAAAAACCCGAAACTGTTACAACTGGCGGAGTTTCCCATATTGTTTCTGGGCGCATTGCCGCAAAACACACCGGCACTCTACAGCCTTATGAACTATGCAGACATGAAGCTAGGTACATGGTACCCCGATGGCGGCATGTGGAAAATAGCAGATGCTATGTATAAGCTTGCAACAGAGTTGGGCGTGCATTTCAGATTCAACGAGCCAGTGCAAAAAATAAACGCGTGGGCAACTGAAACTACAGGAGTTACTACAGACTATGACACCTATCGTAGCGATGCTGTAGTAGTAGCTTGTGACTACCACCATGCAGACAGCCAACTATTGCCCGATGAGTACAGAAACTACACTGAAGACTATTGGGATAAACGCAGCATGGCACCATCTTGCATACTGTATTATATAGGCATCAACAAAAAAATAGAAGGGCTGCAACATCACAACCTGTTTTTTGATGCACCATTTGATAAACATGCGGCTGAATTATACACTACACCCCAATGGCCTGCTAACCCATTGATGTATGTATGCTGTCCGTCTAAAACAGATACTGAGGTAGCACCGGATGGTTGTGAAAACATCTTCGCGCTGATACCCGTAGCACCCGGCATGGAAGACAATGAAAAAATTAAAGAGCATTATTTCAATATCGTAATACAAAGACTTGAGCAGCGGTTAGGTGTTGGCATACGCGATGCGATAGTGTATAAACGCAGCTATGCACACAACGATTTTGTAAATGACTATAACGCCTACAAAGGCAATGCATACGGTCTTGCCAATACGCTGATGCAAACTGCTATACTTAAGCCGTCTATCAAAAATAAAAAACTGTTGAACCTGTATTATACAGGACAATTAACTGTGCCCGGGCCTGGTGTACCACCATCACTCATATCCGGCGAGGTGGTTGCTAATCAATTGTTACATCAACTAAAACTAAAAACTGCCTGACTATGTTATCATTATTCCATACCGTATGCCACGAGTGCAGTGAGGTAGTTACAAAAAGATATAGCACCTCTTTTTCGAGTGCCATCAAATTACTTCATAAAGATTTGCGCGCACCGATATTCGATATTTATGGCTTCGTACGTTTTGCGGATGAGATTGTAGATACCTTTCACGACTACGACAAAGAAACATTGCTGAATGAGTTTGAAGCCGAAACATGGAAAGCCATTAAAAACGGCATTAGCCTGAACCCTATCCTACATAGCTTTCAAACTGTAGTGCGGAAATATAATATACCTTATGATTTAATAGAGGCGTTCCTTTACAGTATGCGTCTGGACCTTAATAAAACCGACTATAACACCGTACACGAGATGGATGAGTATGTATATGGTTCGGCAGAAGTAGTAGGGTTGATGTGCCTTTGTGTGTTTTGTGAGGGTGACATGCAGCAATATGAGGCCCTGAAAGGGCAGGCACGTAAATTGGGTGCAGCGTTTCAGAAGATAAACTTCCTGCGCGATATACAAGCAGACTATAACAACCTGAACCGTACGTACTTCCCAGATTTTGATTATTACCGCTTCGACCAACATACCAAACAACGTATTGAAGACGACATAGAAGCAGACTTCAAAGCTGCGCTGGAAGGCATACGAAAACTGCCATGGAAAGCACGATTTGGAGTATACACAGCTTACAGATACTATTACGCATTGTTTAATAAAATAAAAAAAATGCATCCGAAACACGTACTTGAACAACGCGTACGTGTACCTGACTATCAAAAAGCATTCATAGTATTTTCGGCCGGACTGAACAACCGCCTTAACCTGATATAAAACATCGAGTATGTTGTACGATAAAAACAACGTGATAGTTGTAAACGAGAAAGACGAGTGGATGGGCTCGATGGAAAAATTACAAGCCCACAAAGAAGGTGTGTTGCACAGAGCATTCTCTGTATTTGTGATGAATGATAAAAACGAATTGTTGCTGCAACAACGCGCACAAGACAAATATCATTCAGGCGGATTATGGAGTAATACATGCTGTTCTCACCCCGCACCGGGTGAAAGCACAATGGCTGCCGCCCACCGCAGGCTGAAAGAAGAAATGGGGTTTGATTGTGATATTGAAAAAATATTTGAACTCCGCTACAAATCGGACGTAGGTAATGGGCTGACAGAAAACGAGTACGACCATATATTCATCGGTTACCACAACGGACAAGCCAACCTGAATAGGGCAGAAGCAAAAGACGCTAAATTCATAAGCTTAGACAGCTTACAGGTATGGATGCAAAAAGAACCGGAAGCATTTACTGTCTGGTTTCATTTGGCAATGCCTAAATTTATAGCCTATTTATCGCAACAGGAAAAAGCAGCATAGCATTTTGAACCCACAGGGAAAGAAGAAAGCCATCATAATCGGTTCTGGCATTGCAGGCCTTAGCAGTGCGGCGAGGCTAGCTTCACAAGGTTTTGAGGTAAGCGTATTCGAGAAAAATGATTTCTTCGGCGGAAAGCTGGCATTGCATGTGCAGGACGGTTTCAGCTTCGATATGGGGCCATCTATATTTACGCAGCCATTTGTATTGGAAGATTTATTCAGCTTTTGCAGCAAGCGTTTTGAAGATTATTTTCAGTATCAAAACCTGTCTGTCAACACCCACAACTTTTTTAATGACGGTACAGAAATCATTGCCTATAAGAGTAAGGAAAATTTTATTGCCGAGGTACGCAACAAGCTAAAAATAGATACCACAAGACTGGAAAGCTATTTGCTGGAAGCAGAAAGGATGTATAACGACATAGGTAAAATATTTCTTGACGAGCATATACACGACCTGAAGACATGGACAACTGCACGCATACCCAAAGCATTGAGGACTTTAAAGTGGCAATACCTGCTGAAGTCCATGCACGATTATCATACAGAAAAACTGCAACATCCTAAACTAGTGCAGATGTTTGACAGGTTTGCAACCTATAATGGTTCTAATCCTTACGAAGCACCCGCTATGCTGAGCATGATATCGCATCTGGAAATGAATGAAGGTGCATATTACCCTAAGGGTGGTATGATAAGCATACCCAATGCGGTGTACAAATTGTGTACAGATTTAGGTGTGCAATTTTATTTCAATAGCAAAGTAGAATGTATTATAACCGAGCAAAATAAAGTGAAGGGTATAGTAGCTAATGGTGCAACACATTACGCAGATGTGGTAGTTACCAATAGCGACGTGTTTTTTACCTACTACGATTTACTGGACGATAAAGAAAAGGGCAAACGCATACAACATATGGAACGTAGCACCAGTGCCATGATTTTTTACTGGGGCATCAATAAAGAATACAAACAGCTGGGGCTACACAACCTGTTCTTTTCTGATAACTATAAAGAAGAATTCGACTATGTATCTAAACTGAAACAACCTTATCACGACCCGACTATATACATCAACATCACATCGAAAATGGAAGCGCAACATGCACCCGCAGGCTGCGAAAACTGGTTTGTATTTGTAAATAAACCTGCCATAATAGATGCAAACGAAGATGATGTAACAGAGGTCATCAAACAACACACTATTGCCAAACTAAGCCGCATGTTGGGCGAAGATGTATCACAGCATATTATTACAGAACATACACTTACGCCTACATCTATACAGAGCCGCACCAATAGCTATTTGGGTGCACTCTATGGCACATCTTCCAACAACAGGATGGCTGCTTTTAAGCGACACAGCAATGTATCATCACGCTACAAAGGGCTCTACTTTGCAGGTGGCAGTGTGCATCCCGGCGGTGGTATTCCATTATGCCTTCGTTCTGCAAAACTGGCTGTAGAAAAAATATTAGCCGATTAGTTTTCGTAACAACCAATATCGGGTGTAACAGGGTCGCGGGGCTTGCCGTCGAGGTCGGCACTAACAGCAGGTATTAATGCTTTCCCTTTGCCAATAGCAGGCGAGCCGGATTTGAGCCTGAAATTAAATGCCTGATAATTTTCAAACTGAGGGTCTTGATTGAGTATGCAGTTATTTATCCTGGCGTCGGCAGACAATGGCTCCTGATTTTTTATCAAGCAATTATTCAACGTAACATTGAATGTATCATTACCACGTTTACGTATAAAGCATTCATTTTCTAAAGACCCCCATATTGTACAGTTATCCAATTGTGCTATCAATCCGCCGGCTACATAGCTAACATCATCTATATCGCGGTAATTGATAAGTGCTAATACAGGATTGTCTGTATGACTTATTTTATTGCTGCCATAAGTTATCAGATTACAATGTCGTAAATAATACCCACCGCCCTCAAAAGTAGCAAGTGCTTGCGCTCCACATGCGTTTATCAAACAGTTTTCTGCTACCAGTGTACTGGCAAAACCAAGAATGCCATAGCCAATTGAGTTTTCAATAATACAGTTGCGCATGGTAAGCATTGCATTACTGTCGTTAATCGTATCCTGATTGAGCTGGATAGCTGCGGGAGAGAATACAGCATTGCCAAGCGTTGTGCTATTACCACAGTTCTTCAGTATCACATATTCCATCAGGTTGTCGCTGCTGGTTTTGTTGAAGTATAAGCCACCCCACTCACCAGGGTAGCCTACATTACCAAAGTATTTCCTGTCTAGTCTATCACCCTGAAAAATGATGCTGTCTTTTTTTGTACCTACCGCATTCAGTTTACCCCATATCAGCAAACGGCTATCCGCATGCATATATATCCTACAGCCAGCGGGTATTGTTAATGTTTCACCCCTGTCTATCAGCGCATTGCTGATGATGACGTATGGCTTATCTGTTTTCCATGTTTGTGTTTTCAGTACGCTATCGCGTATATAATAGGCATTTTGACCGTAAGCCATAAAGGGTATGGAAAAATCTTTTCCATTCATACTGGCTATCAACTTGCTCTCTACTACAAAGGGAGTGTTCTTGTCATTCGGGTCAATGTTTACGGTAGCAAACACATACATACTGTCGTTGGCAGCCAGTTCCATGTTTGTAACGTTATTGCCAGGCACACCGTTTACATTCAGCTTAAAGAAAGAAGCATTGCCACCTTCAAGCCGTACACTGCTTATGTTTACTTTCTGGTTTTGTGGATTATATATTTTAAACTGTGCAGTATAGCTACCCAGCGATGTAAACACAGTATCGAAGTTGAGTGTATCAATTGAAAACTTCAACTCGCCACCTGACGATAGCAGTTTCTCTTTTCTGCACGATGAGCTGGAAGTTGCTATACACAGCAACACTAACAATATAAAACCACTGCCATTTATATACTTCATTATCTGTCCTTGCATTCGTTTGCAATACTCTGATAACGTAAATATCTGTCATTTATTTTAAACAATCAGCTTTGCTTTGCAGCATACAGCCATTACATTTGCCTTTGGTATGGCATGTATTACGTTGTTATCAGATTTTGGCCTGCAAGATGCGTCTGTAGCATCTGTAAAAGGCCTGCTGGCACAACATATGCCAGACATGCAGGTGATTGACATATCGCATCAGGTAGAGCCATACCACTTACAACAGGCTGCTTATCTGCTCAACGCAGCTTATAAAAATTTCCCGACTGGCAGCTATCATCTTTTATTGTGCGATGTGTTTTACAAACCAGACCCCCATATGGTCTTATGTTTAAAAAACGGGCATTACATTCTTGCCCCGGATAATGGTATACTGCCCTTAGCATCCGCTATGTATGATGAGGTATGGCAATGCGCAGCTTTACAAAGCGGACAAAAGCTGCAAGATTGGATATCCAGTGCCACTAAAACCATTCAACAGATAACAGCAAATAACGGGGATATAACAAATTTGGGATATGAACCATTACAAATGAGCAATTTGCTCATGCACTGGCAACCCAAACTGAACGGCAATACACTTGAATGCCATGTGATGCACATAGACAGATTTGAGAATGTAGTAGTTAACCTGACAAAAGAAGAGTTTGAGAACGTACGAAGAGGTAGAAACTTCAGCATACAGTTCGTAAGGCACACCATCACCGAAATAAGCAACACCTATGCTGATGTGAAAGAGAATGATATGTTATGTCGTTTCAACGCTACAGGATATTTAGAAATAGCCATCAACAGGGGTAAGGCCGCTAGTCTGTTAGGGCTGAAGCTGAGTAAAGAACAACACCTTGTTTACAATGCTATCAAAATAGTTTTTGAATGATCGTTAGGATAGTACAAATGACATTTGAGTCAGCTAAAGTGCCTGAGTTTCTGCAGCTATTCGAAGAGCGTAAAGAACGCATCAGGCATTTTGATGGATGTACACATTTGGAGCTATGGCAGGATGTACATAACGAAAACATTTTTTTCACCTATAGTATGTGGCAGAGTGAGGAATATCTGAATCATTATCGTTTTTCGGAGTTGTTTAAAGATACCTGGACACGCACCAAAGCGCTATTTGCTGCAAAACCGCAAGCATGGAGCGTGAACCGCAAAATGACCATAGAATAAGAAAGCGGGGTTATGAGTCCCGCTTTTCCTTTATAAATTAGCTATAATCTTCTGCTGTATGCTTTGCAGTTCTTCACTGCTTAACTTCAATTTGGGGCGGGTAAAGTTAAGGTCGTCTGCTGTATTGATGGGTACTAGGTGCATGTGTGCATGTGGAACTTCGAGCCCAATAACACTAATGCCACATCGCTTACAGTCGAAAGATTTTTCAATTGCTTTTGCTATCGGCTTTGCAAATACCAGCCATTTGGCAAGATATTCGTCGCTCACATCAAACAGTTTATCTGTTTCAGGCTTGGGCACAACAAGCACATGACCTACTACTAAAGGAAACACATCCAGAAAAGCAAAGAACATATCATCTTCCGCTATTTTGTAAGATGGTATTTCGCCTGCAATTATCTTACTGAATATTGATGCCATTTTAAGCAGTTATGCTTTCTACTTTAAATTTCAGTATACCGTTAGGCACTGTTATTTCAGCTACTTCTCCTACTTTTTTACCAAGCAACCCTTTACCAATAGGCGAGGTTATGGATATCTTACCCGCTTTCAAATCAGCTTCCGTTTCTGATACCAACTGATACTCCACTACTTTCTTTGTACCTATATTGGTAAGCTTTACTTTGCTGAGGATGGATACCTTGCTCATATCTAAATCCTTAGCATCTATTACCCTTGCATTTGCAATAGCACTTTCCAGTTGTGCGATTTTAGCCTCGTGGTAACCTTGTGCTTCTTTTGCGGCATCATACTCTGCATTCTCCTTCAAGTCTCCTTTTTCACGCGCATCAGCAATTGCGCGTGCTATTTCTGCACGACCTGATGTTTTCAGTTGTGTCAGCTCTTCGCGCATTTGTTCCAGCGTTTCTTTCGTAACATAGTTTACTCCTGCCATGCTATATCAACTTTTGCTCTATGGTTTGAAATCAGAAAAAAATACAACGCTCCTGTTGTAGCAGAAGCGTTGTGTATTACAAATGTAAGTATTTTTTGAATTAGCGCATCAAACGTAGTGAAAATACGTGTGCACCAGTGGCTGGCCTTTGTGTAGGCCTGTAAGAATAGTCTATAGCCAACATGGGGCCAGTTTCGCCAATACGTTGCTGTATAGTGGCACCAGCTGCAATACCTGTATACATAGTAGTGCTATTGATTGTACCTATACCATTTTCGTATCTGTAAGCTGCGCGCAACATAAACATTTCTTTAAAAGAATATTCTGCACCAGCACCTATAAAGTCGCTATAGAAAGAATTTGAAGTAAAGTTTGCCATGACAGTCAACCTGTGTTTAGGTTTGCTAACGCTATCTAACTTTTGTTCATCGCCAGGTGCTACCTTATTTTCATCAAGGTAGAAGTCATATGATGCACCGAAATTCAGGTAGGTAGGCATCTCAAATTTTTCTGAAGGAGTCCAAGTATTTATGGTATAGTTTTCATTTTCTTGTGCATTGTTTTCAGCACTGAAACCATTACCTCCAAAACGCATATTAGTACCTATATTACGCAGAGTAATACCGAAGTGGAAGTTATTCCTTCTGCCGGTAACATATTGTATCCCTGCTTCAAAAGCTGCACCGCTCGCACGGATATT
>CALESY010000054.1 GCA_937919945.1 uncultured Chitinophagaceae bacterium
TTATATGATTATTTAACAATAACGTTGAATATTGGCAGAGTATTTATACACACTACATTACTTGTAGTCAACGTCATCACCTACGTCGGCTTTGGTACGGTATTTCTTTTATACAAAAAAATGCAAACAGCACATGGAAGGTAGTTCTGTATTGTTTCTGTTTATTGCTGGCACGCTCCTGCTGTCGCTGTTTGCGTTTTTCCTTGTCATCTACTTGCAGGTGCAAAAACGCAAGCAAAACCGTTTCCGTATAGAAAAGGAACAACTGCAACAGGAGATATTAAAAACAGGGCTGGAGGTGCAGGAGCAGGCCATCAACAATATATCGCGAGAGTTGCACGATAATATTGGCGCAAGGCTCAGTGCCGTACTACGGTACATACAGGTAGTAGAGGCTAATCCCGCTGCTGCCAATGCCGGCGATTTGCTGCAAGAGTCCGGGAGCACGCTTACGGAAGCTATTAAAGACATGCGCAACATCAGCCATATACTAAGCAGCGATTATGTGATGGAAAACGGGCTGATAGAATCTGTTTACAAAGAGGTGGAGTATATACGCAAAACTACAGGTATAGATGCGATGGTATTGGTAGAGGGAGATTATTACAACCTGAATAACGGGCACGAGCTTATCATCTTCCGTATGGTGCAGGAGGCGATATCCAACACACTGAAATACGCTAAAGCAACCCACTTGCGTATACGCATGAGCTATGATGAAGATTTTTTTGAGCTCTTTATATCAGACGATGGTATCGGGTTTGATGCAAATGTTGCATCTTCAGGTATTGGTATTGCCAATATGAAGAACAGGGCACGAATGCTAAAGGCAAACCTGGATATTAATTCATCTCCCGGAAGCGGTACTACCATCATATTAAACATGAAAGTGGATGAAAAGGCATGAAAAATATAGGGTAGCTCTGGCAGACGACCACGCCATACTACGTAAAGGGCTGGTATTTATTGTTAATAGCTTTGAACAATATGAAGTAACAATAGATGCCGCAGACGGCCAGGAGCTCATAGATAAAATAGAAAAAGCTGAAGAAAAGCCTGACTACTGCATTATGGATATTCAGATGCATGGAATGAATGGCTACGATGCAACGAAAATTATAAAGCAAAAGTGGCCGCATATACATGTGCTGGCACTGTCAATGCACCAGAACGAGTTTACCATCATGCGGATGATGCGCAACGGGGCACGTGGCTTTCTGCCTAAAGAAGCAGGCCCGAAAGATTTGCGCGATGCGATGGATGCCATGCGCGAAGGATATGTGTATTATTCAAACTTGTTGGATGAAAAAATTATTCTGCGAGCGCAGGAAGGCAAAGAATCAAAGATGCTTGACTTAACGGATACCGAAATTAATTTTTTGCGCTATTGCTGTACAGACCTTGTATATAAAGAAATTGCCCCGCTTATGAACCTCGGGCAACGTACTATAGACTGGTACAGGGATAAGATGTATGAAAAATTAGGGGTAAATACACGGACGGGGTTGGTATTATTTGCCATGCAGTTCGGGTTGGAACCGCATGATGTTAAAAATGCACAGTAGATAGTATTATTTAAAGGGGCTGAGTTTGGTGGTACAATAATGGGAAACAAGTATGTTTCCACGGTGATAGGGTCTTTAGGTACAAACAAAACAAACTTCTCAAAGCTACGTACGAACAGCACTATATTTTACCCGCAATTACACGGGACTTTTACAGTTTTATTTTACGTTAATTTCGTTGCTTATTTTGTTTTAAGTAATTGATAGTTAGCTATTTGTAATTCACACTGTTTGTATTTTTACAAATTAATAATAAGCTAATTTGTAATTTTTTTAATCAGTTGTATCAACAAGAATAAGCTATTGATTAATAAAAGGCTGAAGATATTGTGCTGCTTTCTGATGGCCTGTTGCTCGCCAGTGTTTATCAAGTGGGTAGTAGTCGGTTTTAGATAGTATAGCACTCAGGTCGGCAAAACGTAGTCCTGTTTTTTTACAAATATCCTGCATCAGCGCCAGAGAAGCATCTGCTTTGCCGGTTATGTAATAGCTGTAAGGCGGTACATACACAATCGTTATACGCGCTTGTTGCTGTGTTTGTATGGCTTGCAGGTTCACTGCTACTTGCAGTAGTGCATTTGCGCCGTTCAGTTTATTATCTCCTGTATGGTAGTCTTTATATAAATCTTTGTTGCCTGCATTTTTGATGGCGGCTAAGGTGTAGTAGGCAAGTATATTTTTTTGTGCAATTGTGTTGTGTATCATCCAGCCATTAGCGGTCTGCAGCCATGTATCAAAGGCTTCTTTTGTAGGGTTGTGCAGGCGTATGCCATTACCCTCTTGTACAAAATACGGGAATGCCCCGAACGATGTGTTCTGATTGTCCTGTAAATCATTGGCACAAAAGAAGAGTAGTATATCCTTACCTTGTAATGTGCCACGTCTTTCCCATGCAAAAAGGGTCAGTAGTTCCTGTATATTACCATAGCCGGGTACGCTCATGTTCAGTATTCTCGTGCCCGTTAGTTGTTCCAGTTGTTTTTCTACGCCTTCATTTTCTTCTACACCCCATCCCCATGCATAAGAGTCGCCTACTATCAGTACATCTGGGTTGTTAAGTGATACATTATCATCTCTAAACCCGAATATGTTGGTACGTATGCCGGTACTAAATTCATTATTGGTAAAAGTAGTTTGCAAATCAGGCTTTAGTGTATAACCCCTACCTGCATCGTACACCACATTATCAGTATTGTACTGAAAAATATTTCTGGTGCGGAAGTATTGAGCGCTTGCTTGTTCTTCCGTTTTGAACACATCCATTAATACCGCTGCCAGTAGCAACGTAATGATAAATACAACAACGGATAACAATAGTTTTTTCATCGTATTACAATTGCAGCAGCCCTGCTTTGTATAATGTGTTCATGGGTTTATTGTCCCAAAACAATTCAAAATCTTCCAAACCTGCAGCTTCGTAGTTTTCTTTAAGTGATTGCAGGGTTGTAGTTGTGATGTTGTTGACTGATAATGTTGGTAAGATACTCTCCAGCCATTTGCCTTGTACCTGCTCTATATGTATGGTATGTGTTTCGGTTTTTGTTTCAAAACGAAAAGAAGTCATATCCCAGCTATTCCCTTTCTTCGATTTAGTATAGTACTCCACTACAGGGGCATTACCAATAAACACTACTTTGGTGGTAGGCTTGCTGCTGATGTTTTCTTCTTGTAAAGCATTGACGATGAAGTCGGGTGCAATGCTTGTTTTAGGTACTTTGAAATCAAACCATTTATGCAACGGGTAATCAAGGCATGCGCCATGCATATAGTTGTGTAGCGATTTTTTGAGTCCGAAGCTGAAACTGTTATGGTCAACATCTGTCGCTTCGGTATATTCAAGGTCGTTGTTGGCAAAGCTGCCTATGCCTTTCGTGGTAATGGTTACACCATATTTTTCAGGATTTAATCCTACAGGGCTATGTGCGGTGAGGGCAAACTGGTGCCAGAATGCAGATTGTAAAATACCTGCCGCAAACAGCTGACGTACCATCTCAAGACTGTCTATCGTTTCCTGTGCCGTTTGGGTAGGGTAGCCATACATCAGGTAGGCATGTACCATGATGCCAGCTTCGGTAAAGTGTTTATTAACCTTCGCTACTTGTGCTACCGTTATTCCTTTGTCTATCAGTTGCAGCAACCTGTCTGACGCTACCTCCAATCCGCCAGATACGGCGATGCATCCTGAAGCTTTCAGCAGCAAACATAAATCGCGTGTAAAGGCTTTTTCAAAACGTACATTCGTCCACCAGCTAACTACTAATTTCCGCCTGATGATTTCTAATGCCAGCTCTCGCATCAATGCGGGTGGGGCTGCTTCATCTACAAAGTGAAAACCTGATTGCCCTGTTTGTGCTATCAGTTCTTCCATTCTGTCGCACAATAGCTGTGCAGCAATGGGTTCGTACAGTTTTATATAGGGTAATGATACATCGCAAAAAGTACACTTGCCCCAATAACAGCCATGAGCCATTGTTAGTTTGTTCCATCTGCCATCACTCCATAAGCTATGCATGGGGTTTACTACTTCTATAGCCGATATATATTTATTCAATGGCAAATCGCTGTAGTCAGGTGTGCCTACTTGCCCCTGTTTATAATCTTTGCAACTCGGGTTGTCGAAATAGGTAACCTCGTTTTCGTGTAGCGCAAATGTCCGTTTCAGTTGTGCTATCGGTAGTTTGCCGTTTATGTATGTTATAAGGTTTTCAATAGGTGCTTCGCCATCATCAAGTGTTATGTAGTCAAAGAATTCAAATACACGCTTATCGCTCAATGAACGTAACTCTGTATTGGGGAAGCCACCACCCATAGCTACTTTTATATGCGGATGGTTATTTTTCAACCATTGCGCACTACGAAAGGCGGCAAACAAATTACCCGGAAACGGCACAGAAAATGCCACCATCGATGGCTGTACATCTGCTATACGTTGTGCCAGCAGTTCTACAGTCAGCGTGTCAATAAAGCCCAATGGTTTTTGTAGTGCATTATATAGCTCATCAAAACTATTAGCACTTCGGCCCAACTTTTCGGCATATCTGCTAAACCCGAAATGCGGGTCAACACATTCCTGTATAAGGTCGCTCAGGTCTTCCAGATACATGGTGCACAGGTGCTTGGCTTTATCTTGTGTACCCATTGTGCCGAAGCCATGTATCAAATCATCTAATTGTGCAAATCTGCCAGCCTCAGGGAGAAAATTACGCTTACATATTAGTTGTGCTAGTGTAGGGTTGTGCCCTTGCAGAAAACTGATAACCGCATCTATAGTGTGTATATAATCAGCCTGTAAAGCAATAATACGCTGTGCGTTTTCAGAGTAAGTGCTTGTTTTGTCTATCTGCGCAAACAATTGTTGTAGTCCTGTTTTAGAAAACAATGCCAGCGTTACCTCAATACCCATATCAGCCTGTACGGCAGCTATGCTTTTTGTGTTGAGAAACCCCTTCAGGTATGCAGTAGCTGGATAGGGGGTATTCAACTGCGTAAAAGGAGGTGTTATTAATAATACAGGTGCGCTCATTATTACTGCAAAAGTAGTGCGAAACCGCTAAAGGAAAGAATGTTGTGGCTTTGCTACAATCAATTAAATTTGCTTTTCATTACTATACTTAGACGCCTTAGTTTTATGAAATACCTGTATGTACTCTTGCTATGTATCTTTTGCATAGTTGCTAATGCTCAAAAACATGTATATCCTTTTGCAAAGCAGGATAGTGTTATTGACGATTATTTCGGCACTACTGTAAGCGATCCTTATCGTTGGTTAGAAACTGATTCGATTTCTACAGCTAAATGGGTAGAAGCACAGCAAAAGCTATCAGATAATTTGCTGCTGAAAGCTGAAAATAAATATGACCTTACTACAAAATTGAAATATTACGGATATCAGGACTTCCCTGTTTTGTATAAGTCAGGTAGTTATTATTTCGAGTTTATTACTCCCAGATACGGACTGCCTACAAAGGTGTACATAAGAAAGAAGCCCAAACAGTATGGCATATTGGCACTTGATCTGCAAGACTATAAAAGCAATAAAAGAGACAGGGTGTCTTTAGGAGGATATCAGGTATCTAATGATGATAAATATCTTGCATACGGTTTGTCGCATAATGGCAGCGACTGGAGAGAGATACGCTTCAGGCATCTTTTCCCTTTCAGGGATGAGAAAGATATTTTAAAGGACGTAAAATTCAGTAATATCAAGTGGTATAAAGATGGGGTGTTTTATATTCGTTATCCGGTTCCTGAAACAGACAGACTGAAAGCCAAAAGCTTGAATCCAAGGATATATTATCACAAATTAGGCACAAGTCAACAAGAAGATGTTTTGGTGTATGAAAATAAAGATTGTGCAGAATGTTACTTAGGGTTTAATGTAATCAGTAAAGAGAAATATCTGATAGTGTATGATAGTAGGGCAAATTCTGTAGGGAGTAATAAAGTGTTGTATGCTGATTTATATAAATCATTCTCTTTAGATACATTGATACAGGAAACACAAGACGCTGAATATTGGGTTATTGGTGAGCATGGCGATAATTTCTTTGTACAAACAAATATGGGAGCGCCTACCTTCAGAGTGCTATCTTTCAAAAAAGGTGAGAAAAACACTGCTACTGAAATAATACCTCAATATAAAGACGTGCTTGAGGGTGTATATCCGATAGGCGACAAGTTGCTGGCAGTATATACTAACAATCTGGATTATACGATAACCCTAATGGACGCACAAGGCAATGTGCTGAATAATATTCAATTCCCGCCTGGTAGTTCTATTGATTATGTTGAGAATGAGTGGTCGGATAGTATTGTCAGATTTTCATACAACTCCTTTTTACATCCTACTATCGTTTATGAGTACAATATAAATAGCTTCAAGTTAAGTCTGGTAGATAAAACATTGATTGCATACAATGATAATCTTTTGGAAACACAGAAAGTCCAATACACATCCAAAGACGGTACAGTAATACCTATGGTATTAGCGTATAAAAAGAATGTCAAAAAAAATGGTGATATACCTGTAATACTTTACGGTTATGGTGGTTACGGCACTATCATGACACCTTTTTTCAGCGGCACTTTTATTGCGCATATGATGGCAGGAGGGATAGTAGCGCTGCCAGCGATACGTGGCGGCGGGGAAATGGGTGAAGAATGGCATAAAGCGGGTATGAAAGGAAACAAGCAAAGTGTTTTTGATGATTTTATAGCAGCTGCGGAGTTTTTGGTAAAAGATGGATATACTAATCCACAAAAACTTGCAATAATGGGTGGCTCCAATGGGGGCTTATTAGTAGCTGCAGTTATTAATCAACGTCCTGATATTTGCAAAGTAGCTATTGCAGAAAATGGTGTGTATGATATGTTACGTTATCAAAATTATACTATCGGTCACGCTTGGCAAAAAGAATATGGCATCAGTACAGATAAAGACGATTTTATTAACCTGTACAAATACTCACCAATACACAATATTAAAAAAGGCAAATTATCTTGTAGTTTTAATTTTTAAGGGTATTAAGATTAATAGAGAATTGCTTTTGCTTTTTTTTAATTATGTTGTTGGGTTACAAAAGTCAGC
>CALESY010000055.1 GCA_937919945.1 uncultured Chitinophagaceae bacterium
TATACTCTTTCAGATGTATACACTTATTGTAAACCTGCTGAGTAAAAAAATAATTGGTGGTGAAATAGATAAAACAAAACCAGTGCTGATAGATGTCTTTGATGGTGTTGTAGTAATAAGAAATGAGGCATAATAGGTTTTGTTGATTGGTTGGTTTGGTTAGAGCACCCGTATTGACGGGTGCTTTTCTTTTACGCTATATTTATACTATAATTTATTTTATGCGTACAATAGTAGCATTGCTTATATCCAATTGTTTTATGACCTATGCATGGTACGGACACCTGAAAAGGGCAGGTGAAATACCCATCTTTAAACTGGTACTGATAAGTTGGGGTATCGCATTTTTTGAATACCTCTTTATGGTGCCAGCTAATAACAAGTTTGGCTTGCAAGAGGGTTATTCTGCCTTTCAACTAAAAACGATACAGGAAGTCATTTCACTGGTGGTATTCTGTGGATTTGCTATTTTCTTTCTGAAGGAGCCTTTCAGGTGGAATTATGCAGTAGCATTTGCATTGATAGTAGGAGCGGTGTATTTTATGTTTTATCCTTCTCGTTAGGGTCCAGCTTCAGGGTTTTAAGGATGGGTGCCTTTACATAAGTTACCCAAACTACAAATAGCGTCATTATACCACCAAATACAACTGCATTGATTGTTCCCATCCATTTGGCAGTAAGTCCGCTTTCTAGAGCGCCCAATTCGTTTGACGAACTGATAAACATAGTATTAACCGATGCTACACGTCCGCGCATATCATCTGGCGTGTATAGTTGCAAGATGGTGCCCCGTATCACTACACTCACGCTATCAAACAAACCTCCTAATAGCAGCATAGTAAACGATAATACAAAGCTGGTAGAGATGCCGAAAACAATAGTAGTAATACCAAATGCGGCAATACTCCAAAGTAGTTTCATGCCTGGTTTGGTTTTCAATGGAATGAAAGACAATATACCTAGGCAAATGATGGCGCCAATTGCAGGGGCAGCACGCAGCCATCCATAACCCACCTCGCCAACATGCAGTATATCGTCCGCATACACTGGTAATAATGCGACAGCACCACCAAACAACACGGCAAACATATCTAAAGACAAGGCAGCTAGTATTGCTTGTGTCTTAAAAACAAACAGCAAACCCTCCTTCAGGCTTTTCAGTATGGGTTCTTTGGCTTTTTGTATCAATGCCTGTTTAGGGATGCGTACAAGAGCATATAGGGCTATTAACTGAAAACCTATAATGCTGCCGAGGCTTATTTTAAAGTCGCTGACGGCTATCATAGCACCACCCAATAAAGGGCCTATTACTGCGCCTGTTTGCCACGCTGTACTGCTCCAAGTGGTGGCATTTGCATATAGTTTTCGGGGGATTATCATACCCAATAATGCAAAGTTGGCTGGGCTTAAAAAAGCTCTGATACCACCGCTTATGAAAATGCCAACATATATAAGCCATACAGTAGCATCTATACCTGCTGATTGTTGAAACCAATCTGTAGCCAGCAATACAAATAATATAGATAGTAATAAATAAAGTATAATACAACGTATCAGTGATCCTTTCTTTTCTTGGTGGTCTATTACTGGGCCTGAAATAAAGGATAGCCCAATGGCGGGTATTACTTCCCACAGACCAAGCATCCCCAATGATATAGGGTCTTTAGTAAGCCTGTAAACAAGATAACTGATAATGGTGGTTTGCATATGCAAAGACATAATCAGCATGAAGCGCATTACCAGGTAATTCTTAAAGTCAGGGTATCGTAATGTTTTATTTTTTACTAAGAAAGATATATATGTCCGCAAAATGGGTGCTTTAGCTTATCAGGCAAATTTACATACAGTTATTGGTAGCCAAACGCTAAATTTGTGGATAGATGAGCCATACAGCCCAAATAATCGGTACCAGTATTAAACAGGCACTACACGAGCTTCGTGCCAATAGGCTGCGTACATTCCTTTCTCTATTGGGTGTAACTATTGGTATATTCTGCATCATAGCTGTGCTTACGGTGCTGGATAGCATGAAAGATAATATTCGTAAAGAAATGTCGGCTCTGGGTAGTGATGTTATTTATGTGGGTCGTTGGCCCTGGATGGATGAAGGGGGTGAATACAAATGGTGGGAGTTTTGGCGTAGGCCGAGTATGGGGCCAAAGGAATTGAAAGCAGTTCAGGACAACGTAAGCGGTGCACAATATGCTACTCTCTGTTTTACAAAACGTGGTTTGACATTAAAACATGGTGATGAAGAGTTAGAGGGTATCGCCGGTTATGCTGTAACAGACTACTTTGATAAAGTACAGAATATAGAAATCGCACAGGGCAGATACTTGAGTAGTTCTGAATTAGAAGGAGGTACCAATGTGGCCGTAATTGGCAATGAAATATTGAAGGAATTATTTGGTAGTGTCAACCCTTTGGGTAAAACAATATCTTACCTCGGTAAGCAATTTATTGTAGTAGGCGTGATGAAAAAAGTAGGGCAGGATATGGCAGGGTTTGATTTTGATCAAGGGGTTATTTTTTCCTACTATGCAGCATCTTCTGTATTAGATACTCGTTCATTGAACAGTGACCCGAACCTGATTATAAAGGTAGCGGATGGGAGAAATCCTGATGATGTGAAGTATGAAGTAGAAGGTGCTTTGCGTAAAGCAAGGAAAGTAAAACCCGGTCAGAAGAACGACTTTGCCATGAACCAATTAAGTGAAGTAACTGCAAGGGTAGATATGATATTTGATAGCATCAATATGATAGGAGCTGTGATAGGAGCTTTTTCGTTAATAGTAGGAGCTTTTGGTATAGCCAATATCATGTTTGTAACTGTTAAAGAACGTACGAAACAAATAGGTTTGAAAAAAGCCTTAGGCGCACGCTCTCGTAGCATACTTACAGAGTTTTTGGTGGAGGCAATCACCCTCTGTATCGCAGGTGGGTTGATAGGAATCTTCGTTGTATTGTTATTAAGTTTGTTATTAACCTATGGTGCCGATTTCCCGGTAACATTATCACTTAAAAACTTTTCGTTAGGCATAGGAATATCGGCACTGGTTGGTATACTTGCAGGCTACATCCCTGCAAGGTCTGCATCAAGGTTAAACCCCGTAGTAGCAATACGTTCAAATTAATAGTGAAATGAGTAAGCAGAAAATATTGATATTAGATAAGGAACAAATAGGCCATAAGCTGCAACGTATGGCTTATGAGGTGTGGGAGCATAACAGCAACGAAACAGGCGTTACGCTTGTAGGCATAGAGAGTACCGGTATGGCAGTAGCTCAAAGTCTTGCAGAAAGATTGAAGAAGATAAGCCCTTTGAAAGTAGAGGTGTTGGCTGTGAAGATGAACAAACGCAAACCATTGGCAGATAAAATAAACCTGGAGGCAGACCTTAGCGGCAAGTCAGTAGTATTGGTAGATGATGTGTCAAACTCTGGCAAAACTCTGCTTTATGCACTACGTCCTATACTGAACTATGAAACGAAAAAGATATTGGTAGCAGTATTAGTAGAACGCAAACACAAAGCATTCCCCATATCACCCGACATAGTAGGGCATAGCGTAGCCACAACATTGCAGGAACATATAGAGGTAGAAACAGAAGGTGCAGCCATTACAGCAGCCTATTTATTATAAAGCATTATTTATAGAACAATGATTACACTCGTTATACATGGTGGGGCAGGCAACATTACACCTGCTATGATGAATAAAGAAATGGAAGAGGCTTACGATGTAGGGCTCAAAACAGCGCTGGATGTTGGCTATGCCATATTGCATGGAGGTGGTACATCTATGGATGCTGTAGTAGCAGCTATTGTTGAGTTGGAAAACAATCCCATCTTCAATGCAGGACGCGGATCCGTATTTACCAAGAAAGGCCTGCATGAAATGGATGCAATGGTGATGAATGGTAAAGACTTAGCTGCTGGTGCAGTATCAGGTGTGCGAAATATTAAAAACCCTATCCGTCTTGCTAAGGAAGTGATGCTACATTCTGGGCATGTGTTTTTGAGTGGTAGTGGTGCTAGCGAGTTTGCCTTATCTCGCGGTATTGAACAGGGTACAGACGATTACTTCTTTAACAAACAACGGTATGAGCAATGGATAAAAATACGCGATAGCGATTTTACCCAGCTTGACCATGAGGGTGATAACCTGAAAGGTGGTGCCACAACTAATACAGATTATAAATTCGGCACTGTAGGTGCAGTAGCTTGCGATGCGGAAGGTAACCTGGCAGCGGGTACATCTACTGGTGGTATGACCAATAAAAGATTCGGGCGTATAGGTGATAGCCCTGTGGTGGGTAGTGGCACATACGCCAACAACAATACCTGTGCTATATCATGTACCGGGCATGGTGAATTCTTTCTTCGTGCTGTAGTAGCCTACGATATATCTTGCCTGATGGAATACAAAGGACTATCGCTGCAAGAGGCTTGCAATGTGGTAGTGAAAGATAAATTGGTAAAGATGGGAGGCGAAGGTGGTGTGATAGGTGTTGATAAATATGGTAATCATGAATTCTGTTTCAACTCAGCAGGTATGTATCGCGGAATGCGAAACAGTGATGGCAGGGAAGAGATTGCATATTATAGATAAGCTTTGAGAGGGGCGATACCCTCTTTTTATGCTATATCGCATTGTTTTTATAGCCTAACCCCTTAAAATACTCTGCGTCATGCAGCAGCCCTTTTTTTTGTAGTTGTAGTTGTATAAACGCAGTAAGTGATGATAGTGGGGATAGTATAAAAATAGCAATAATCAGCAAGCGTTTAAATAGCGTTACACGTCCTTGTCTTTCTATTGCTCCAGGTCCACCCCTGTCGCGTATATAAGCAGCCCATTTACGGAAATTTTTTACACCACGGCGTTCCAATATAATCAATGCGGGCTTCAGGTGTATAGCACCCATCATCAGCAATTCCTGGTGCAATTCGTTTAATTTATTTTCGGTAAGGTGTCTGTATATAGGCATCCCAAAGCGCGATGCACGTTTCATGTCATGCTCCTGTATGCCTGCAGCCGGCAATAGCCCGGATGCTTCTTTCTTACCTTTAAACATCCAACGTATTACCGTGAGTACAGATACCAGATTGGGATTGCTGTCAGTCAGCACAATATTACCTATCAATTTGGCTTGTAAATTCCACAAGTATTTTTTCACAATTTCTTGGCCATTCAGCCACATATTGCGACAGCCTATTACAGTTATAACATTTTTGCCTTTCAGTACCTCAGCATCTTTGCTTTGTAAAAAAGAGCTGATGGGTAAAGAAGGGTTTAGAAACCAAGAAGTATAGCCAAACAATACAAGGTCGTAGTGCTGGTTTTTAATAGCGTCGGGTAGTGGCATTAACGGTATAGGTAAATGCTGTACCGTTTCGGGCATTACATCAAAAAACTCGCTGGCTTTCCAGGGTAGTTTGTAAGGGATTACAGGTTCTATAGGCGCATAATCGATTATTGCCTTGTCCTGAATGTCGGATGTGATATTGTCAATTAGCTGGCGCACTTGCCCCGTCTGAGAATAATATAGAACAAGTATGCGTGGCTTTGTCATACTACTGTCAGGTACATGTAGGCGTAAGAGAAACGGGCACTTTCAGGGACCATAACCAATAGGCGGTCACCTTTCTTTACCATATTGTTGTTCAGCATTTCTTCCAGCATCATGTAGGCGGAAGCACTACCTACGTTGCCTACTTTGGGCAGGTTATAAAACCATTTTTCAAACGGTATATCCATGCCAATATTTTTATGGTATTCGTATATCTGGTTTCTGAAAAACTCGCTTGACATATGGGGTAGATAATAATCTACCATGTCAGATGTCAGATTGTGTTTTTGCATCAGTTCAGCAAGGTATACCCCCCCCATTGGTACAATATTTGCACCCAGCATTTTTGTGTCCTGTTTTACGGAAAACACGCTTTGTTTTGTCCAGTTTTCAATGGATAAATCATTCCAACCTGTCAGTTTGCCATTTTCATTTTTTACAGCACCTGCATACATGCAGGTATCCAGTTCGTTGGCAAACGAGGTTGTTTCCAACCATTCTATGCGGAATGATAGTCCATTATCATTGGGCTTTGATTGTATCAAAGCGGCAGCGGCGCCATCACTCAGCATCCACCTCAGAAAATCTTTTTCAAACGCTATATAGCCATTCTCTTCCAGTTTCGACAGGTTTTCTGCCTCAGGCTCAAAGCGCGATGCATGCATCCATGTACTCATTTTTTCAGACCCGCATCCCGCTGCTGTTTCTGCCATTCCTGCGCCTATTGCCATATAAGCATACTTCAAAGCTTGCATACTGCTGCAACAAGTACCCATAGCCGAGATCAACTCAACGCGCTTGTTGATGCCCAAAGCCCCATGTACCATAGAGCCATGTGATGGGATGATTTGCTCTGGAGAGCTGGTACCTACTGCTAATATATCGAGGCTGTCAATAGTAAGTGTGTCGTCAAACAAACTTTTGATGGCATTAGCAGATAATTCGGCATTGGTGTGCGTACTCTTACCATCGCGCAAAGCATAATAGCGCGTTTTTATTCCGTTATTTCTTAATACGATTGACCTCGCTTTTGAAGGTTTCCCATTGACCATACCCAGTATTCGTTCCATTTCGTCGTTACTAACCGGATCGTTTGGCAAAAACTTAGACAATCTTGTAATATAAACGGGTCTCACTTACTTGCTTTCTTTTCAATTTGGGTTGCAAAAATAGTCATAATATCCCGCTTTACTAAATGGTACTTAAAAATGTTTAATTCTACGATATATATGCTTACATGTGGGGTATAAAAACATAAGGGCGGCAAAAAACCACCCTTACATATGATTTCCATTGCTTATTTATTCCTGATTCGGGTCGCGCAGACCGCTTAGGTTATAATAATACATACCTCTATAGTTAGGGTAGAAGCCAGCTATCTGTATAGCATTAGAATTAGCTATAGCTTTTCTGAAGTCATCAACTGAGTTGATGTTATTATCATCTACTGATGTAATGATAAACCCATTTTTTATTCTTGCTTCTGCCAATACACTTTTACCTGTGTTTGTTACTAGCACTCCTCCGGTTACGCCATATTTTTTCTTCTCTTCATTTGTCAACGTACGCATCTCTGCCCCTAACAGCTTAGGTTGGCCTACTTCTTTTTTCAACTCTACATTAGCGGTTTTGCTACTACCATTACGCAGATAAGTTACTTTTACAACATCGCCAGGGCGGTAACGTGCTATTTGTTCCTGCAGTTCGGGTGACGTGCGTACTTGGTTATTGTTGATTGCTGTAATGAAATCTCCTTTTTGCAAACCACCTTTTTCTGCACCGCTACCTTCCATCACATTCATAATATACACACCTTCTGTTTTATCTAATCCTAATCCACTGATTTGTTCTGGTGTTGCATTTTTACTGTCTATGTAATTGATGCCCAAATACCCTCTTTGTACTGTACCGAACTGAACCATGTCGTTCACCACTTTGCGTACTATATTGGCTGGTATAGCGTAAGAATACCCTGCATAAGAGCCGGTTGGCGATGCTATAGCAGAATTTATTCCTATCAGCAACCCGTCAGTGTTTACTAATGCCCCACCGCTATTGCCTGGATTTACGGCAGCATCTGTTTGTATGAACGACTCGATAGGCCTGTCTGCTTGAGTGCGGTTAATGCCTATTGACCTGCTCTTAGCACTTACAATACCTGCAGTAACAGTAGCGTCAAGCGTTAGTGGGTAGCCTACAGCCAATACCCATTGCCCTAGTTTTACATTGTCTGAATTGCCAAACTCCATATAGGGTAGGTTTTTCTCCTCTACCTTCAAAACGGCCAAGTCAGTGGCTGCATCTTTCGATACTACTTTGGCTTTGGTAGTAAACCTATCGTTGAATGTAACCGTTACCTGATCTGCATTAGCTACTACGTGATTATTGGTTACTATATACCCATCGGGCGATATTACTACACCAGAGCCGGCTCCTTGCTGAGGCGGTATATAATATTGCTGCCCAAACATTCTGCCAAATACATCATCTGCCTGTACAGTGCGGCCTTTAGTTTCAGTTTTGATATGTACCACTGCCTTTACTGCACTTTCTGCTGCTGGCTGAAAATCTACATTAGGCGTAGTACGCACTGCACCACCTTCATAGGCGGCATACTGCACAGGTGTTTGTTCCTTTTCACTTACTCCGAAGTAAGGTTTGGGTTCATACAATTTGCTGGCAGCGTAGAGGGTAGCCAATGATGTGATGGCTGCTGTAATGATTACGGGAAAAATCCTTGTTTTCATAAAATCTATCTGCTGTTTTTGTTCCTTTTTGATACTTCAAATTTATGACCGATGGTTATTATAAAACTGTTAAAAGTGTATATGTAATCCATCTAATGTGTTATAGCACTATCAGCTAAAATTATGGTTATATTTCTT
>CALESY010000056.1 GCA_937919945.1 uncultured Chitinophagaceae bacterium
ACCAGCGATAAGTGAGGTTGGTGCCGGTAGCTGCTACTGTAAACACAGCATTAGTGCCGATACATACTGCTTGTGATGATGGTGGCGTTGTAATAGCAGGTATATTCTGAGGAGTAGTTACAACAATGTGGTTGGCTGTTGTAGGTGTACCACAACCAGTTGCAGTAGCTGTAATTGTAGAAGTGCCATTCCAACCGGAAGCATATGTAACTACACCGGTAGTTGCATTAATACTATTGCCTGTAAATGCTAGCGTTGTAGCATCTAAGCTATATGTTATGGCACTGCTGTTAGATGCTGTAGCTGTGTACGTTACATTGCCGGCAGCCTGACACCTGATTGAAGAAGCACCAAGTGCAAACGATGGTGTGCCGACGAATGGTGTAGTTGTAACAACGTGTGTAGACGTACTCGGTCCGTTACATCCGCTTGCAGATGCCGTAATTGTAGAATTGCCATTCCAACCGGCAACGAATGTTACTGCGCCGGTAGCTGCATTGATGCTGTTGCCTGCTGTTGTAGAAGTAGCATCTAAGCTATACGTAATACCTGTGTTGTTGGTAGCATTTGCAGTATATGAAGTTGTACCTGCACCTTGACAACGTGTAGAAGTTGCACCCAAAGTAAATATCGGAGTACCGACAGTAGGCGTGATTGTAACTGTGTGTATAGCAGTAGCAGGGCCATTGCAACCGGCAGCAGAAGCAGTTATAGTAGATGTGCCGCTCCATCCTGCAACATAAGTCACAGCACCTGTTGTAGCGTTGATTGAGTTGCCACCTGTTACAGATGCGGCATCTAAACTATAAGTGATGCCCGTGCTGTTTGTAGCTGTTGCACCATATGTAACAGTACCAGCGCCTTGACAACGTGTAGAAGTTGCACCCAATGTAAATGTTGGTGTACCGACAGTTGGTGTAGTAGTGATGGTATGTGAACCTAACACAGGGCCACCACAACCTGATGCCGATGCTGTAACAGTAGAAGAACCTGTCCAGCCGGCAACAAATGTAACAGCACCTGTTGCAGCATTGATGCTGTTACCACCTGTAATAGAAGTAGCATCTAAACTGTAAGTAATACCGGTGCTTCCGGCTGAGGTTGCAGTGTATGTAACTGTATTGGCGCCTTGGCAACGGGTAGAACTTGTACCTAATGCGAATACTGGTGTACCAATTATTAAGGTAGTGGTAATGGTATGTGTTGATGTGCTGGGGCCGTTACAACCTGTAGCGGTAGCTGTAACAGTTGATGTGTTTGCCCATCCTGCGGTGAAAGTTACAGCACCTGTAGCGGCATTAATAGAATTACCACCTGTTATAGAAGCGGCATCTAAGCTATATGTAATGCCAGTGCTGTTTGATGCTGTTGCGCCATAAGTAGTAGTACCTGCACCCTGACAACGTATAGACGAACTACCCAAAGTAAATACAGGTGTACCTACTGTTGGTGTCACTGTTACAGTGTGTGTAGCGGCAACAGGTCCGTTACAACCAGCTGCAGAAGCTGTGATAACAGTAGTGCCGCTCCAACCTGCAACATATGTAACTGCACCTGTAGATGCGTTAATAGAATTGCCACCAGTTACAGAAGCAGCATCTAAACTATATGTAATGCCTGTACTGTTTGATGCTGTAGCACCATAGGTAACATTTCCTGCACCTTGACAACGTGTAGATGTAGTACCTGAAGTAAATGTCGGGGTGCTAACGGTTGGCGTAATGGTTATTGTATGTGTAGTATTGGTTGGTGAACCACAGCCTGACGCCGTTGCAGTAACTGTTGATGTTCCACTCCAGCCGGCAACAAATGTAACAGCACCTGTAGATGCGTTGATAGAGTTACCTGCTGTTACAGAAGCACCATCTAAGCTATAAGTAATACTTGTACTATTTGATGCTGTAGCACTATAAGTAACCGTGCCTGCACCCTGACAACGTGTAGAAGTTGCACCCAAAGCAAATACCGGGGTACCTACTGCAGATGGTATGGTAACAGTGTGTGTTGCTGTTGTAGGGCCATTACAACCTGTTGCAGTAGCAGTAATAGTTGTAGTTGGACCAGTCCAGCCTGCAGCATAGGTTACCGCACCTGTGCTGGCATTTATACTGTTGCCGGGGAAGGCAGCAGTTGTAGCGTCTAAACTGTATGATATTGCAGTACTGTTGGATGCGGTAGCTGTGTAAGTAACCGTGCCCGCAGCCTGACAACGAGATGAAGTAGCTCCCAATGTGAATACCGGTGTGCCTACATCAGGAGTTACAGTAAGAGTTGCTGAAGTAGATGGAGCTGATGATCCGCAGCCATTGTTTGCAATAGCACGGTACAAGTAACCGCCCAAGCCTGTTGATGAACTGATATTCAATGTGCCTGTAGTAGCATTGCTATATACGCCGCCGTTTGATATGTTGGCATACCCGCCGCCGTTATCTACCTGCCATGTGTAAGATGTAGGTGTATTGCTGCCCGATGCTGTAAAGCTGGTAGCAACACCGCTACATATTGTAACGTTTGATGGGCTGGTAAGGATAGATGGAGCAAACAATACGGTAATAGTAGCCGCATTGGATGGCGCTGAGGCACCTGATATATTATTGGCAATAGCGCGATATTGATAACCGGCAAGGCCTGTAACATTGCTGATATTAAGGGTAGCAGTAGTAGCATTGCTGTATATACCGCCATTAGATATATTGGTATAACCACCACCATTATCTACCTGCCATACATAGCTGAGTGGCGAGTTGTTTGCCACAACTGTAAAGCTTGCCGCTTGTCCATCACATACACTCACATTTGACGGGTGTGTTGTAAAGCTGGATAGCGGAACTTCTACCGAACCAACAGTAGGTGTAACGGTGCCGCGTGTAGCACCGGTAAAGTCTGTAAGTACACTTACAGGTGTGGCTTTGGCAGCCACACTACTGTGATAAGCACTAACAACACTTAAATCGCCTGTACTTTGGTTGGTAAAGAAGCCGGGCAATGGAATAGCTGCTACATCAGAGTTTATATCACTACCGGAGTTTGTTCTCCATTGCAATAGTGAATTGGGAGTACCGGTGCCCCATTCACAGGTGTTATTCAAATCAGGTACTGTAAAATAGTTATAGTTACTTACAGCAGCCGTCCAGTTGGTAGTGCTGGCAGTACCTATACCAAATTGACCACCTGTACCACCTGTACGGGTATTGTGGAATATATTGTTGCGTATAGACGGAACCGGCGTAGTACTGTTTCTGAAATAGCAGAATGATTTATTAGAACCGCTACTCAAAGTACCCTCAACAGCAACAGTATTGTAGAAATAGTTATTACTACCGGTACCTCCATCATATATGCCGTATACTATTGTTTCATTACCAGCACCATTACCAATATTAATTTGATTATTGTAAATGTTCAGGCTATTTGACGAAGTTATTATTGAAATACCTGCTGCTATAGGTGCAGATGTGCTCGTACCCGTACCATTGGTTTTGATGTTATATATCCTGTTTCTTGAAATGGTAACACCCGCACTTGGTGCCGTATTGATACGAATACCCGCTGTAGGGTAAGCACTGGTTCCGGTATTGGTGTTTTCAATATTATAAATAGTATTTGAATCAATAACAGAAGCCCCGTTGATAGCAGCATTAATAAATATACCCCATGTATTAAATGCAGTAGTGCCTGTAGCGGTTGAGTTAGATTTAATATCACGGATGGTATTCTTTTTGATATTGACTGTACCAGCACCTGAAATAGTAATACCTGCAGTACGGTCACCTAAATTTCTGTAGTAGGCAATGTTACCAATGATATTGTTTTCAATATTAGCAGTATTTGTACCGGCATATTGAATAATACCATTATCATAAGCATTTTGAATAGTATCAGATGGGTTTGCACCACCACCTAAAATATTTCCTGTAGTTGTTCCTATGTTTACATTACCAACAGCATGTATGCCTAATACAATACAACCTGTAACTGTATTAGTTGCAGCAATATTTGATATGCTATTACCTTGTATGTTAGTGAATGTACCTGAGCCTGCACCACAAAATATACCATATATAGGAGCACTAGTAGAACCAAAACTGTTAGACAATGCATTGCCACCTCTTGTAGCATCGCTGCCACCAATGCTGTTGTTGTTGATTGTGTGTCCACTACCACCACCTTGTATGGCAATACCTATCCATTGCGCACTATTTGTGCCTGCCGTTTGATATATATTGTTGTTAGATACTACACTATTATTACTACCACCTGCTACGTTAATATTAATGATTGTTGTACTCCTGCCGGCTGTCTGATATACGTTATTATTTCTAACAACTGCACCATCAGCACTTAGCGTAATACCTACACCACTACTCGTAAAGTTGTATATATTATTACCATCAGCAGCTGTGCTGCCACCAACAGTTATAGTATTAGATGCATTGTTACAGTAAATAGCATTTGCCGGAACGCCTACGGTGCCGGGTGTACCTTGCGCGTTGCGTATATCATTTGCCACCAGTGTCAGGCCGTTGGTACCTGTACCCATCATTAACGTACCCAATGTAGTTGTGCTGGCGTTTGACTCTATGATACAGTTGCGTATAGTAGTATTTGTTGCACCTCCCAGTACTTGTATGGCAGGTTGGCAACTTGCAGGTGTTGCATGTGTATTTATAATGCGGAAATACTGCCCGCTACCACCAGAACGTCCATCAAGCGTTACACCTGCAGCACCATCAATCCTTATCATAGTAACGCCCAGGTCGGCACTATTGCTGATGGTACGTAGTGAAGTAGTGCTTGGTTGTATGGTAAGTGTAAAACCACCCATACCTTGTGAGTTTAATGCGAATGTTCCTGATTCACTCAGGTCGCTAGTTACACTGGCAACAGTATTACCACTAAGTATACCGTTATTGATAGCTTCGAACAAGCCGCCTGAGTTGGTCAGCGATGTATATGTTTGCCCTGTACCTACATTCATGGTAGTAGCAAGTGGTGTTACAATTGTATAGCTGTTAGGCGTTGTCGGGGCAGTAGTAATACTGCTTACAGTAGTACCCACAAAGCCTGTTGACGGATTGCTGCTGATGTTTGGTGTAGTAGCTAAGTCTTGTGCTACTACAAAATATTGTATTACATCGCCCACACTTACCGTACCACCATTAATGATGCTGTAAGTAATAGTAAAGTTAAATGGAGAAGTAGTGCCAGTAGCCTCTACCCATTTCCATCCATTATCCGAACTGGTATTACCTACAAAGGCGTTATTATCCGTACTCTTTTTAAAGTACAAGCGAGGCCTAGTACCGCTTGTTGTATTAACGCCTGCATAGTTGTCGGTTATGGTTGCAAAAGATGTTGTGGTTCTGCTGGTTGTTGACGCATGATTGGTCAATGGAGTGTAAGTAATGGTTGGTGCTAATATATCAAGTACCACACCGTCAAACTCATCTGCACCCAAATCAAAACCTACAGCACCACCATTTACAGAGCCTGCAGGGCCGGGGCGTGTTTGTCCGTCTATATCTGTGGCAAAGTTTGCTAGGGTAGTACCTCCTGATTCAATAGGTGTAGCAGTTGTACCCATATTGAGGTGTAGGTCGCTAGCAGGGTTAGCAAAAGTTACTGCATAGCCAGAGATGGAGTTGGCATCGCTAGCAGAGTTTGTTTTCCATGCGCTGAAATCTCTATCTGCACCCCAGTAACCAACAGTAGAACTACTGGCACTGTTTAGCAAATTATAATTTGAAGCATTAGTACCCCAACCGGTTGCAGAAGAAGTAGCTGTTGAGTTGTTAGCAATAGCATAGTGTTTGCCAGTGCCGCCAGTGCGGGCATTGTTAAATATATTGTTAATGATTATTACAGTTTGGTTTCTGGATGTTGCTGAAAAGTCACCTCTGTGAAAACAAAACGTATTTAATGAGCCTGAAGATGCCGTACCAGTGATGTTGATAGTATTGTTATATATTACGTTAACAGGGTCTGGTGTAGAACCGTGATTACAGAAAATTCCTACAATAGATGTGTTGGTCGTTACACCGTTGCCTAAAGCTATCATATTGTTGCTAAGCGTATCAGAAGTAGTACCGCTACGTACAATGATACCTGCAATGACGGGAGGTGATGCTACAGTAGTGCCTGTGCCTGCATTGGTAATGCCGTATATTGTATTGTTACGTACACGTATACTTGTACTATTGCCTAATGTAATACCCGCTGCAGCATAATTGCCGGTACCAGTATTAATTGCTGACAGTGTGTGAATAGTATTGTTTGATACCAGATATGTATTGCCAGTACCTATATTAATACCTACAAGGCAAGATTGTCCATTGCTGTAACCGGTTAAGGTACTGTTAGTGGTTAAATTTCTAATGGTATTGTTACTGATAGTACCAGTAGCAGAAGAGCCCGATCCTGCCGCTGTAAACAAGCCTCTTGTAGAGCCAGTACCACTTCCCCAACCGGTAAGATTTTGTATGGTGTTATTGGATACTGTAAGTGATGTTGCAGTTGAGGCTAGGTTTATACCGCTGACAGTTGTAGCAGATGTAGTAAAGCCTGATGTGCCGGCTACTATATTATTGGCAGTTGTATTGCCAAAAGTATTATTGCTGATATTGAGAGATGTTGCTACAGCACTGGCGGTAATACAATGCAGGTTTAATGTTGTGCTTGCTGTTGGCGATGTATTGGTTAAAGCACCGATAGTATTATTCTGAATGTTGATTGTACCACTTGTAGCACTGTTAATGGCTACTAAAAGACCACCACTACCAGGGTTTAATGTAATAGCACCAGTGCCTGTTGATGCACCGATGGTATTACCCGATGTAGTACCAATGTTTACGTTACCACCAGTTACTGCAATACCGCAAAGCACACCAGCACCTGTAGAGGTTGTACCTGTTGATGTTAAGCTGATAGCTGTTATCGTATTGCCCTGCACAGATGATGCTACGGTAGTACCAACCGACATATTTATAGCCCTGAAAGTTGTAGCTACGGAGCCAAGCATAGTATAAGTACCTGTACCTGCCGAGCTGTTATAGCCTATTGTATTGTTTGATACTGTATGACCATTACCTGTTAGTATGTTAATAGCATTGTGTTGATTGCCGGAAGTATATGTTCTGTTGGATGTTTGATAAAAACGGTTGCCTGTAATCGTCCATGTAGTAGAGTTGCTGGATATCAAAATACCATTTGAAGCAGTGCCTGCGCTGAAATAGTTGGCAATATTACAGTTGCTGATGGTATTACCACTGTTTTCAGTAGTAGAAGAGCTTCCTGCAGAAAAGATGCTGTTTGCAGGAGTTATTGAGCCATCTAATATATCGCAGTTGTCTATCGTGTTATTATCATTACCACTTGTGCCGGTAGTGGTACTGAATAATATTACGCCGCTTGTTGTGCTGGAAGTAACACCTATAACGGTACAATAGCTTAGCGTATTATTGCTCGCATCGTTAATGTACCTTATTGTACTACCTGCGGCGGCCGTGTTACCGAAAGAGATGTACTTATTTGTGCCAGTACCACCCGGACGACCATCGAAAGTAACATAGTTACATCCGCTAAAGTCTATCAAAGTAGTGGTATTACCACCACTGATGGAAAGTGCTGAACCCACACCTGCTGCCGGGCGGAAGGTGATAGTGTTTGTAGCACTGGTACCACTTATTGCACCAAATGTAAGCGGGAATGTTTCACCGCTACTGGTATAACCAGCAGCTAATTCGAAGATAACCGCACCGGAAACACCACTGCCGTTTGAAGGGCCACCGTCACCACGTGTACCCGACGTCATATCGGAAATGGCGGATGTGATGTTTTGGTAGTTGCCTGCTGTGGCAGCACCACCCGGGTTGATGGTGTACGTACCACCTGAAATTGCGCTTGCTGTAAATGCGGCAAAAATTGCCGTCATGGTTAAAGCAAACTTTGTTCTGATTGTTCTGGGTAAATTCAACATATACATATTTAGGACAGAATTGTTTGTACGTTCATGAAAATCAACATTGCTTATTGTGCAGGTTATGGTTTGAAACCATTTTTTTAACACAATCTTAAATATTACTTAAAAAACGGATAGTCAAATTAGTAAAAAACACCTA